>NZ_JBTMMT010000099.1:0-16063 GCF_055517075.1 Micromonospora sp. DSM 43699 | reverse complement strand
GGTCAGGGGCGGGGGCGGGAGGGGGGTTTGACGACGAGTTCGGCGATCTGGGCGGTGTTGAGGGCGGCGCCCTTGCGGAGGTTGTCGCCGGTGACGAAGAGGTCGAGGGCACGGGGGTCGTCGACGGCCCGGCGGATGCGTCCGACCCAGGAGGGGTCGGTGCCGACCGCGTCGATCGGCATCGGGAACTCGCCGGCGGCCGGGTCGTCGACCAGGATCACGCCGGGAGCGTTGCGCAGTACCTCCCGGGCGCCTTCCGCGTCCACCTCGGTCGCGAAGACCGCGTGCACCGCGACCGAGTGGCCGGTCACCACCGGCACCCGTACGCAGGTGGCGGAGACCTTCAGGTCGGGCAGGTCGAGGATCTTGCGGGACTCGTTACGGACCTTCATCTCCTCGGAGGACCATCCGTGGTCGACGAGCGAGCCCGCCCAGGGCACCACGTTCAACGCCAGCGGCGCCGGGAAGGGGCCCAGGTCGTCGCCGACCGCCTGCCGGACGTCGCCGGGTCGGGAGCCGAGCACCCGGTCCCCGGCGATCTTGCCGAGTTGCAGGTGCAACGCGTCCACACCGGCCTGACCCGCCCCCGACACCGCCTGGTACGACGCGAGCACCAGCTCCCGCAGGCCGTACTCGCGGTGCAGCGGGGCGATCGCCACGATCATGGTCAGGGTGGTGCAGTTGGCGTTGGCGATGATCCCCTTCGGGCGGTGCCGCACCTGGTCCGGATTGATCTCGGGCACCACCAACGGGACGTCCCGGTCCATCCGGAACACGCCGGAGTTGTCGACGACCACCGCACCCCGGTCGACGGCGATCGGCGCCCAGTGCGCCGACACCTCGTCGGGCACGTCGAAGACCGCCACGTCGACGCCGTCGAACGCCTCCGGGGTGAGCGCGCCGACGGTCAGCTCCTCGCCCCGGCAACGCACCTTCCGCCCGACCGAGCGGGCCGAGGCGAGCAGCCGGATCTCGCCCCAGACGTTGCGCCGGGCGGAGAGCAGGTCGCACAGCACGGTGCCGACAGCCCCCGTCGCCCCGACCACGGCCAGGGTGGGCTGCGGTGCCACCGGGCTACCGCCCTGTTCCCGCGTACACCACGGCTTCGGAGTCGCCGCCCAACTCGAACTGGTCGTGGATGGCCCGGACCGCCCGGTCGAGGTCAGTGTCCCGGCAGACCACGGAGACCCGGATCTCCGAGGTGGAGATCATCTCGATGTTGACGCCGGCCGCGCCGAGGGCGGCGAAGAACCCGGCCGCGACGCCCGGGTGCGAGCGCATGCCCGCGCCGATCAGCGACACCTTGCCGACGTGGTCGTCGTAGAGCAGACCCTTGAACTTGACCGGCTCCTGGATCTTGCTGAGCGCTGCCATCGCCGTCGGCCCGTCGGCCTTGGGCAGGGTGAACGAGATGTCCGTGCGGCCGGTCCCCTCGGTGGAGACGTTCTGCACGATCATGTCGATGTTGATCTCGGCACCGGCCACGGTGTCGAAGATGCTGGCGGCGGCGCCCGGCTCGTCGGGCACCCCCACGATCGTGATCTTCGCTTCACTGCGGTCGTGGGCAACCCCGGTGATCAGCGCCTGTTCCACGGGAAGGTCCTCCATCGATCCGGTGACCATGGTGCCGGTGTTGGTCGAGTATGACGAACGGACGTGGATCGGCAACCCCGCGCGGCGGGCGTACTCGACGCTGCGCAGGTGCAGCACCTTGGCGCCGCAGGCGGCCAGCTCCAGCATCTCCTCGTAGGTGATGTGCCTGATGTGCCGGGCGTTGGGCACGATCCGTGGGTCGGCGGTGAAGATGCCGTCCACGTCGGTGTAGATCTCGCAGACGTCGGCGTGCAGCGCGGCGGCGAGCGCCACGGCGGTGGTGTCCGAGCCGCCCCGGCCCAGGGTGGTGACGTCCTTGGTGTCCTGCGAGACGCCCTGGAAGCCGGCCACGATCACCACCGCGCCCTCGTCGAGCGCGCCCTTGAGCCGCCCCGGGGTGACGTCGATGATCCGCGCCCGGCCGTGTGCCGAGGTGGTGATCACGCCGGCCTGCGAACCGGTGAACGAGCGGGCTTCGTACCCCAGGTTGTGGATGGCCATGGCGAGCAGCGCCATCGAGATCCGCTCCCCGGCGGTGAGCAGCATGTCCAGCTCACGGCCCGGTGGCAGGGGGCTGACCTGGTTGGCCAGGTCGAGCAGTTCGTCGGTGGTGTCGCCCATCGCGGAGACCACCACCACCACGTCGTCGCCGGCCTTGCGGGCGGCGACGATCCGTTCGGCCACCCGCTTGATCCGCTCGGCGTTGGCGACGGAGGACCCGCCGTACTTCTGCACCACGAGTGCCACGACGGCGCACTCCCTCCCAGCGACGACCCTGAGCGTGCCGACGCCGCCGGCTGATGTCCGGCGGCGCGTGTCAGACCACCCCAGGGTATCGGGCGGTACGCGAGTGCGGGTCAGGTGATCCCACCATCCGGCGCAGGTCGCCGATCCGGACAGGCATTCCCCGCGGTGCCGGACCCGACACGCCGGCCCCGGCACCGGTTCCGCGCGGGGCGGTGGTGGACGGCCACCCGGCGCAGAATGACCCGGTGCATGCCCACCCCCGCGCGGCCCGCCGGCCGATCGGCGTTCCCGCCCCGTTCCGGCCGGCGCCGCCGGCCCGGTTGGTCCTGCTGGTGCTGCTCGCGCCGCTGGTGCTGCTGGCCGGCTGCACCGCCGACGACCCGCCCGCGCCATCGACCGGGCCGCCCTCCGATCCGGCACCCGCCCCGGCGGACACCGCCCGGGACGCGCTGGCCGCGTTGGCGGCCGCCGCCCGGGACCGGCACCTGACCGCCCGGTACACCCTGTCCGGCACCGACGGACCGGCCCGCGACATCACGGTGGTCAGCGCGAACGACGGCAGTTGGCGGGTGGACGTGCCGGGGGGTGCCCTCGGTGGGACGGCCGACGTCGCGCTCGCCGCCACCCCGGACGGGCTCTTCCAGTGCGGCCTGCCCTCGGCCGGCCGTCCCGACCCGGCGAGCTGCGTACGGCTGGGCGACCGGGACGCCACGGTGCCGCGCCAGCTGGACCCCCGGGTGCAGCACCCGTTCACCGACTGGCTGGAGGTGCTCACCGACCGGCGTACCGCGCTGTCGGTCTCCGCCGCAGCCGCGCCGCCCGGGGTGCCGGGCAGCTGCTACGCCGTGGAGAGCACCGCCGCCTCGCTGAACCCGCCGCTGGACGTGGGCATCTACTGCTACCAGCCGGACGGCACGCCCACCTTCGTGCGGGCGGCACTGGGCACGTTGACCCTGGCCGGTCCGCCCGGCCCGGCCCCCGACACGGTGCCGCTGGCCGGGCCGGTGGTGAGCGGCGAGCCGCTGGGGCAGCAGGCGGCGTCGGCCTCGCCGAGCGAGGCAACGTCCTGAGCCGAGCGGGCGTTACGGGTGCTCTTGACCACATTTGAGCAGGGGGAATAATCGGTCATAACACCCATGTAGGATTCTTCACCCATGGCTGACCTCACCTCGCTGCTCGCCTTCCGCTGGAGCCCCCGGGCGTTCCATCCGACCGCCGAACTGGCCGGCGACGAGGCCGCATCCCTGCTGGAGGCGGCCCGCTGGGCCCCGTCGGCAGGCAACGTCCAGCCGTGGCGGTTCGCCCTCGGCCGCCGCGACGACGAGACGTGGAAACGGATTCTGGTCAGCCTCACCGTTGCCGACCAGCGCTGGGCCCGGCACGCCGCCGCGCTGGTGGTGGGCGCGTACACCGGAGCCGACCCGGAGCGGTGCGGGTACGACCTGGGCCAGTCGATCGCACACCTGACCGTCCAGGCCACAGCGCTCGGCCTGCACGTGCACCAGATCCGCGGCTTCGACCGGGCCGCGCTCGCCGCCGACCTGGACCTGTCGCCGGAGATCCGCCCACTGGTGGTGACCGCCGTGGGGCGACTCGGCGACCCGTTCGTCCTGCCCGAGGAGCTGCTGCGGCGGGAGACCGCGCTGCGGCACCGGCGCCCGGTCCACGCCCTGCTGCTCTGCTGACCGGTGGGTGCGATTCCCATCTCAGAGTCCGGACCCGCCTTCCCACCCCCCGTCTCATCACGTAGGGTCACTCTGTCATGTGGCGGGCGTACCTTCTCCTTGGTCGCCGCGACGGGGCCTGACCAGGCCGGCACCCCGTCGCGGAGTCGAACCGCGCCGTCCAGCAGATCCGAACTTCCTCTCGGCAACCGTCCGGGCATCGTCGCCCGCACCCGCCGACACCTTTCGAATGCTGACGCCACCTGACCCACGGGAGCACTCCGTCATGGCTCAACCTGTCACCGACACCGAGACCGACCGGATCGCCCGGCAACGTCCCAGCCGGATGCCGTACCAGCGCTACCAGCCTTACCACGAGCAGTTCCGGATCGACCTGCCGGACCGCACCTGGCCGACCCGGCACGTCGAGGTCGCGCCCCGCTGGTGCGCGGTCGACCTGCGCGACGGCAACCAGGCCCTGATCGACCCGATGTCCCCCGAGCGCAAGCGCCGGATGTTCCAGCTGCTGGTGCAGATGGGCTACAAGGAGATCGAGGTCGGCTTCCCGTCGGCCAGCCAGACCGACTTCGACTTCGTCCGGCAGCTCATCGAGCAGGACCTGATCCCCGAAGACGTCACCATCCAGGTGCTCACCCAGTGCCGGGAGCACCTGATCGAGCGGACCTTCGAGTCGCTGCGCGGTGCGCGCCGGGCCATCGTGCACTTCTACAACTCCACCTCCACCCTCCAGCGTCGGGTGGTCTTCGGGCTGGACCGCGACGGCATCGCCGACATCGCCACCCAGGGCGCCCGGCTGTGCCGCAAGTACGCCGAGATCCACACCCCGGACACCGACGTCTACTACGAGTACTCGCCCGAGTCGTACACCGGCACGGAGCTGGACTACGCGGTGGAGGTGTGCGCCAAGGTCATCGAGGTGATCGACCCGACCCCGGACCGGAAGCTGATCATCAACCTGCCGGCCACCGTCGAGATGGCCACCCCCAACGTCTATGCCGACTCGATCGAGTGGATGCACCGGCACCTGCCCCGCCGGGACAGCCTGGTGCTGAGCCTGCACCCGCACAACGACCGGGGCACGGGGGTGGCCGCCGCCGAGCTGGGCCTGCTGGCCGGGGCCGACCGGATCGAGGGCTGCCTGTTCGGCAACGGTGAGCGCACCGGCAACGTCGACCTGGTCACCCTGGGCCTCAACCTCTTCTCCCAGGGCATCGACCCGATGATCGACTTCTCGAACATCGACGAGGTCAAGCGGGCCGTCGAGTACTGCAACCAACTGCCCGTGCACGAGCGCCACCCCTACGCCGGTGACCTCGTCTACACCGCCTTCTCCGGCTCCCACCAGGACGCCATCAAGAAGGGCTTCGACGCACTGGCCAGGGACGCCGAGGCGGCCGGGGTGCCGATCGACGAGTTTACCTGGGGGGTGCCCTACCTGCCTGTCGACCCGAAGGACCTGGGCCGCACCTACGAGGCGGTCATCCGGGTCAACTCGCAGTCCGGCAAGGGCGGCGTGGCCTACATCATGAAGTCCGAGCACCAGCTGGACCTGCCGCGCCGGCTCCAGATCGAGTTCTCCGGCGTCGTCCAGCAGGTCACCGACGACGACGGTGGCGAGGTCGAGCCGGGCACCATGTGGCAGATCTTCGCCCGCAACTACCTGGTCGACCACCAGGTAGACCCGGCCCTCACGCTGACCGGCTACACGATCGGCACCGTCGACGGCAAGGTCGAGATCGAGGCCCAGGTGGTCGTGGACGGCGCGGCGCGCACCCTCACCGCCGTCGGCAACGGCCCCATCGACGCGTACGTCAACGCGCTCCAGTCGGTGGGCGTGGCGGTACGCGTGCTGGACTACCACGAGCACGCGCTCTCCTCCGGCGGCGACGCCCAGGCCGCCGCCTACGTGGAGTGCGACATCAACGGCCAGACGGTCTGGGGCGTCGGCACCGACCCCAACATCGTCACCGCCTCCATCAAGGCCGTCACCAGCGCCACCAACCGCATTCAGCACTGATCGCACGACCCGGGGCTCGTGGTCGTCGCCGGACGATCCCGGATCACGACCACGAGCCCCGGGCCCACCGCCGGCCCGGGGCGGGTCCTCGACTACGCGCGCCGGGGCGACCGCCCGGCCCGACCCGGCGCGCGGTCCGGGGACGGCGGGCGGTGGACCAGCAGTGCGGCCAGCAGCGCGCCGACGAGCAACAGCCCGGCGCACCAGGTCATTGCGCCCCGGAACGCGTCGGTGAGGGCGGTGGCCTGCTCGTAGCCGGTGCCGGAGAGGCCGACCAGCAGCGGCAGCGCGGCCACCGCGAGCAGACCGCCGGTGCGGGACGCGGCGTTGTTGAAACCGCTGGCCACCCCGGCGAACCGGTCCGCCACGGCGGCCAGCACCGACGCGGTCAACGGCGCGACCACCAGGGTCAGCCCGATCCCGAAGAGCAGCACCCCGGGCAGCACGTCCCACCAGTACGACGCACCCGGCCCGACCCGGCGCAGCAGCAACAGGCCACCGGCAGCCGCGATCGGGCCGACGGTCAACAGCAGCCGGGGGCCGATCCGCGCCGACAGCGCCCCGGCCCGCGCCGAGCCGAGCAGCAACAGCACCGTCATCGGCACGGTGGCCAACCCGGTCCGCAGCGCCGACCAGCCGACGACGTTCTGCAGGTAGACGGAGAGGAAGAAGGTGAACCCGCTCAGCGCGGCGTAGACCAGCACGGTGAAGACGTTCAGCACCGAGAAGAGCCGGCTGCCGAAGATCGTGGTGGGCAGCATCGCCCCCTCGCCCCGGTGCCGTTCCAGCAGCACGAAGGAGACCGCGGCGAGGACACCGACGCCGGCGGCGAGCAGCACCGACCAGGAGCCGACCCCGCGTACCGGGGCGTCGATCAGGGCGTAGGTGAGCCCACCCAGGGCCAGCGCGCCGAGCAGCGCCCCGGCGATGTCGAACCGCCGGCCGGCGCTGCGGGAGACGTTCTCGTCCCGGCTCTCCGGCACCCAGCGCACCGCCGCCAGCAACACGCCGAGCGCGAGCGGCAGGTTGATGAAGAAGATCCACCGCCAGGAGAGCGCGTCGATCAGCCAGCCGCCGACGAACGGCCCGAGCGCGGTGGACACGCCGGACAGCCCGGACCAGGTGCCGATCGCCCGGCCCCGGTCGTCCGGGTGGAAGCTGGCCTGGAGCACCGACAGCGAGCCGGGGGTGAGCAGGGCCCCACCCGCGCCCTGGAGGAACCTCGCAGCGATCAACTGGTTGGTGTCCTGGGCGAGCCCGCACAGCACCGAGGCGACCGCGAACCACACCACCCCGATCAGGAAGATCCGCCGCCGGCCGAACCGGTCCCCCAGCGACCCGCCGAGCAGGACGAAGGCCGCCAGCATCAGGGCGTACCCGTTGACCGTCCACTGCAGACCGGCGACGGTGGCGTCGAGCTCTGCGCCGAGCCGGGGCAGGGCCACGTTGACCACGGTGCTGTCCAGGAACACCATGCCCGAGGCGAGGATCGCGGCGAGCAGCGTCCCCCGTCCGGCGGTGGTGCGGATGCGGAGCGCGTGAGCCGGTGCCGTCATGGGTACCAATCTGCACGCCGGCGACCGGAGACGCCACGAAACGCGGAAACCGTGCTTGGGTACTGTGCGGGATCGCCGGAAGCCCGCAAGCTGGAGAGGTGTCGTCTGTGCGTACCAGATCAGGAGGCCGCGCGGCGGTGGCGGCGGCCCTTGCCGCGCTGCTCGCCCTCGGCGTGGGCGGTTGTGACGTCTCGGTGGACGAACCGGAGGCGCCTCCCGCGAGCTCCGGCAACGTCGGTGAACAACTCTCGGAGCTGACCGTCGCCGAGGCCGGGTCGATGAAGGGCTACAGCCGGAACCGCTTCCCGCACTGGCGGGACACCGGCAAGAACTGCGACGTCCGGGACAGCGTGCTCCAGCGGGACGGCAAGGACATCCGTCTCTCCGGCTGCAACGTCGTCGGCGGGCGGTGGGAGAGCGTCTACGACGGGCGGACCTTCACCGACCCCTCCGACGTGGACATCGACCACATGGTGCCGCTGGCCAACGCGTGGCGCTCCGGCGCCGACGAGTGGGACGACGCCAAGCGTGGTGACTTCGCCAACGACCTGACCAGGCCGCAGCTCTTCGCGGTCTCCGCCAGCTCCAACCGGTCCAAGGGTGACCAGGACCCGTCGCAGTGGAAACCGCCGAACCGCGCCTACTGGTGCACGTACGCGGAACACTGGGTAGAGGTCAAGCACCACTGGCGGTTGACGGTGACCAGCGCCGAGAAGGCCGCCATAAGTGACATGTTGGGGGGCTGCACATGGGCGGGCAAGCGTTGACACCGGCCGATCCGGGCGGTACCGACGCCGGGACCGACCCGACCGGGTCGGCGTCAGGCGGGCCGGCAGCCGACGGGGCCGGGGTGGACAGGGCCGCCGGGGTGGACAGGGCCGCACCGGCGGACGGGGCGGCCACCGCCGGGATGACCGCCGACGGTCGGCCCGCCGCGTCGGCCGAGCTGCCCGGCGCGGGGATGACCGCTGACGCCGGCGGCACCGGTACGCCCCGTGAACTGACCTCCGACCTGGTCGCCGGCCCCGGCGGGGTGATGACCGACGAGGTCGGTGTGGTGACCGGTGAGCTGACCCTGAAGACCCGGTACGCCGACGGCCAGGTCACCCTGACCGTCCAGTACAAGGACGCCGACGAGTGGTACGCGGTGACCGGCGGAACCGCCAAGCTGGCCGACCCGGCCGACCTGGACGCCGTGCACACCGTGGCGGTCGCCCTGTTGCACCGCCCCGAGGGCTGAACCCGCCGCCGCAACGGTCCGGGCGGGTGGTCCCGGGCGGTCACCGCCGCTGCGGCCACACGGCCGACCGCTCGACAGAGTGCGTGACGAGGGCCCCTTCCCGGGATCTTGGGAAGGGGCCCTCGTCAGCTGCTCACTGGGTGGGAATCAGCTCACCGGTGTCACCCGGTGCCCCGTCGTCGGGCCGGACCAGTTCCGGCTCCACCTCGTGCGGGCGGAGCCGCCCGGCGGCGATGTCCTCGGCGAAGTGGCAGGCCACCCGGTGTCCGCCGACGACGTCACGCAGCGCCGGACGCTCGTCGGCGCAGCGGGTCGGCTGCGCCCACGGGCACCGGGTGTGGAACCGGCAGCCGGGCGGCGGGTTGGTCGGCGAGGGCAGGTCACCGGCGAGCAGGATCCGCTCCCGCCGGTCCTCCACCAGCGGGTCCGGCACCGGCACCGCCGACATCAACGCCTTGGTGTACGGGTGCATCGGCTCCCGGTAGAGGTCGTCGCTGGACGCCTCCTCCACCAGCCCGCCCAGGTACATCACCCCGACCGTGTCGGCGATGTGCCGGACCACCGCCAGGTCGTGCGCGATGATCAGATATGTCAACCCGCGCTCGTTCTGGAGGTCCTCCAGCAGGTTGAGCACCTGGGCCTGGATCGACACGTCCAGGGCGGAGACCGGTTCGTCGGCGACGATCAGGTCCGGGTCGAGCACCAGCGCGCGGGCGATACCGATCCGCTGCCGCTGCCCGCCGGAGAACTCGTGCGGGTACCTGCTCAGCGCCGAGGCCGGCAGGCCGACCGCCTTCAGGGTGTCGCGGAGCCGCTTGTTGGTCGCCTCCCGGTCGTCGGCCAACCCGTGTGCCTTGAGCCCCTCCACCAGCAGCGACTCCACCGACTGCCGGGGATCCAGGCTGGACAGCGGGTCCTGGAAGATCATCTGCATCCGGCGGCGGGCCTTGCGCAGCGACTCGCCCTTGAGCGCGCGGACGTCGGTGCCGTCGAAGACGATCTCGCCTTCGGTCGGCTCGACCAGCCGTAGCAGGCCCCGACCGAGCGTCGACTTGCCGCACCCCGACTCGCCGACCAGCCCGTACGTCTCACCCGCGTTGATCGACAACGAGACACCGTCGACCGCGTAGACGTAGCCGACGGTACGGTCGAAGAGCAGGCCGCTCTTGATCGGGAAGTGCACCTTGACGTCGCGCAGCTCGATCAGGGGCCGCTCCCGCCCGGTCGCGGCGTCGTCCGTTCCTCTCGGCTCGGTCACGGCGTCCTCAGGTCCGGTCCGTTCGGTCACGGCACCGCCACCTCCTCCGAAACGGGGTTGTTGCATCGCAGGTCGCCGCCGGAGGCGGTGGGCTCCAACGGTGGCGGGCCGTCCAGGCAGGCGTCCACCACGTTGTCGCAGCGGGGGGCGAAGGCACAGCCCTCGACCCACGGGATGTTGTCGGCCACCGAGCCACGGATCGCATGCAGCCGCTCACCCCGCACCGAGTCGAGCCGGGGCACCGAGCTGAGCAACCCGTGCGTGTACGGGTGCCGGGGCCTGGCGAACAGCTCGTGCCGGGCGGCCCGCTCCACCACCTTGCCGCCGTAGAGCACGTTGACCGTGTCGCAGAGGCCCGCCACCACCCCGAGATCGTGAGTGATCATGATGAGCGCGGTGCCGGTCTCGTCGACCAGTTGCTTGAGCAGGGTGAGGATCTGCGCCTGGATGGTGACGTCCAGCGCGGTGGTCGGCTCGTCCGCGATCAGCAGCCGGGGCTTGCAGGCCAGCGCGATGGCGATCAGGGCGCGCTGCCGCATGCCGCCGGAGATCTGGTGCGGGAACTCCGTCAGCCGACGGTCCGGGTCCGGGATGCCGACCGCCTCGAGCAACTCCCGGGCCTCCCGCAGCGCCTTGCGGCGGTCCATCCCCCGGTGCCGCTCCAGCACCTCGGCGACCTGCACCCCGATCGGGATGACCGGGTTCAGCGAGGAGAGCGGGTCCTGGAAGATCATGCCGATGTCCCGGCCGCGCCGGTCCCGCAGGTCGTCCGGGCGGAGCCTGAGCAGGTCGGTGCCCTCGAAGAGCACCTCGCCGGCGACCCGGTTGCCCCGCTTCGGGAGCAGTCCCATGATCGCCAGGCTGGTCACGCTCTTGCCACAGCCGGACTCACCGACCAGACCGACCGTCTGCCCCGGCTCCACGGTGAAACTGACCTGGTCGACCGCCGTGAACGGCCGCTCGCCCCGGCGCTGGAACACCACGCTCAGATCGCGTACGTCGAGCAGGCTCATCGGGTCACTTCCTCACTGTGCTGGTCGTTCGCTCCCGACTGCGGTCGCCGGCCCACCGGGTGCCCACCCGGCCCGGGGCCGCCGACCACCCCGTCCCGCCGTACCGCCGGCTCTCCGGGCCACACACCGACCTGCCGCGTCGCCGGTCGACCGGACACACCGACCTGCCGCGTCGCCGGTCGACCGGGCCGCACACCGACGCACCGCACCGCCGTCACCGCCGGTTCTTCGGGTCGATCGCCTCGCGCATGGCCTCACCGAGCAGGGTGAAGCCGAGCGCGACCACGATGATCGCCAACGCCGGGTAGTAGGCCAACTCGGGGCGGACCTCGAAGTAGCGTTGGCCGTCCACGCCGAGCATCAGCCCCCACTCGGCCCGGTTGATGTCCGGATCGCCGAGGCCGAGGAAGGACAGCGCCGCCGCGTCCAGGATCGCCACCGCGAAGGTCAGGGTGGCCTGCACGATCACCGCGGTCAGCGAGTTGGGCAGCATGTGCCGCAGCACGATGTTGCGTTCCTTGACGCCCAACGCCCGCGCGGCGAGGACGTGGTCGCTCTCCCGCTGGGCCAGCATCGAGCCGCGCAGCAGTCGGGCGAAGATCGGTACGCTGACGATCGCCACCGCGAAGATGACAGTCCACTGGCTCGACCGGCTGGCCATCGCGACCAGGGTGATCGCCAGCAGCAGGCTGGGCAGCGCCAACATCACATCGGTGAGCCGCATCAGCACCACGTCGACCCAGCCGCCGAAGGCCCCGGCGACCGCACCGAGCAGCACACCCAGGGTGAGGCCGATCAGAGTGGCGAGCACGCCGACGAAGAGGGTCTGCCGGCTCCCGTGGATCATGCGGGAGAGGAAGTCCCGGCCGAGCGGGTCCGAGCCGAGCGGATGTCCCGCGGTGGCGCCGGGAATGCTGTCCACGGTCAGGGTCCTGGTCAGCTCGTCGAAACGCTGCACCGGATCGTGCGGGGCGATCAGCGGGGCGAAGAGCGCCACCAGCACGAACAAGCCGACGATGACGGCGCCGACGATGGCCACCGGGTTGCGGCGCAACCGGCGCAGCGCGTCCCGGTAGAGGCTGACCCCGCCCGGGTCCGCGGTGGCCCGCGCCAACTCGTCCAGCCGGGCCTTCTTCCGGTCGCCCAGCCGGCCGATGCTCCGCTCGCTCCTGCCGGCGGGCCGGTCGGTCGGGCGGTGGCCGGGCTCGCCGGCCGGGCCGCCGGCGGGCCGGGCTGCCGGACTGTCGCCGGCTCCGTCGGCCGGGCTGCCGCCGCTGCGGGGTTGGCCCACGCCGGGGCGGGTCGTCGGATCGCTCATCGCACACGCACCCTCGGGTCGATGAAGGCGTAGGAGAGGTCGACCAGCAGGTTGACCAGCACGAAGACCAGCGCGGCGAGCAGGATGATCGCCTGGAGCACCGGGTAGTCCCGGCCACCGCTGATCGAGTCGGTGATCAGGGTGCCGAGGCCGCCCCAGTTGTAGACCTTCTCGGTGAGCACCGCGCCGGAGAGCAGCGCGCCGGTCTGGAGGCCGATGGTGGTGACCACCGGCAACAGGGCGTTGCGCAGGATGTGCCGGCCCCGGATGGTGCGGTGCCGCAGGCCCTTCGCCTCGGCGGTCCGCACGTAGTCCTCGTTGAGCACGTCGAGCACGCTGGCCCGGGTGATCCGCACGATCACCGCCAGCGGGATGGTGGCCAACGTGATCGCCGGCAGGATCAGGTGCCAGAGCGCGTCGGCGCTGGCGTCGAACTCCCGGGTGAGCAGGCCGTCCAGGACGTAGAACCCGGTCACGCTGGTGTTGTCCATCCCGGTGCTGATCCGTCCGGACGGCGGGAACCAGTGGATGTCCTGGGTGAGTACGTCCTTGAGCAGGTAGCCCAGGAAGAAGATGGGGATCGAGATGCCGAGCAGGGTGCCGGCGATGGTCAGGTTGTCGAGGAGTCGGCCCCGGTAGCGGGCGGCGAGGTAGCCCAGTGGCACACCCAGGCCGACCGCGATGATCATGGCGGCGACGGCCAGTTCGATGGTGGCCGGGAAGGCGCGGGCGATGACGTCGGTGACCGGGTCGCCGGTGCGGATCGAGTTGCCCAGGTCACCGGTGAGGACCCGCTGCATGAACTTGCCGTACTGCACGAGGATCGGTTGGTCGTAACCGAGGGCCTTGATCAGCAGTGCCCGTCGTTCCGGGGTGGCCCGCTCGCCGAGCAGCGCCTCGACCGGCCCGCCGGGCAGGTTCCGCAACCAGATGAAGATCAGCGCGGACAGCGCTATCAGCGTCACCGCCAGCTGCAGCAGGCGGCGGACTATGACTCGCAACATCTCTCACACACCAGTTTCTCGATGTTCGCGGCATCGGCCCGGGCCGGCACTTGCTCCCGACCCGGGCCGATGCACGCCTACGGCGTCAGCCGACTGACGTCACTTGTTGACGCTGACCGTGTTGAACCGCTCGTCGGTCAACGGGCTGGCGATCATCCCCTGCACGTCCTTGGTGACGACGATGGCCGGCGGGGCGTGCCAGACCGGCACGGCCGGCAGCCACTTGGCGGCGATGTCCCGGTTGACCTGCTCCCAGGCCGCCTTCTTGCCCGCCTCGTCGACGGTGCCGTCGGCCTTGGTGATGGCCGCGAACATCTCGGTCATCGCCTGGTCGCCGAACTCGACCTTGCCCCGGCCGAAGAAGGTGCCGACGAAGTTGCCCGGGTCGTTGTAGTCACCGGTCCAGCCGAGGATGTGCAGGTCCTGCTTGCCGAACTGCTGCACGTCGTCCTTGAAGCCGCCGTTCCACGGACGCGGCTTGCCGGTGACCTTGATGCCGACGGCCTGCAGGTCGTTGGCGAGGACGGTGAAGATCTCCTGCGGGTTCGGCATGTACGGCCGGGAGACGTCCGGCGGGTAGTAGAAGTTGAGGGTCAGCCCCTCGGCACCTGCATCCTTGAGCAGCTGCTTGGCCTTCTCCGGGTTGTGCTCGTACTTCTGCACGTCCGGGGCGTAGCCGAGCACGGTGTCCGGCATGAACTCGTCGGCGACCTTGGTGCCGCCCGGGCCCTTGGTCTGGACGAGCTGCTCACGGTTGAGGGCGTAGGCGATGGCCTGCCGTACCCGCAGGTCCTTCAGCTTCGGGTTCTTCTGGTTGATGCCCAGGTAGAGGATGTTGAACGCCGGGCGGTCGAGGACCTGGAAGCCCTCACCGGAGAGCGCCTTGCGGTCGGCCGGGGCCGGGAAGTCGATGCCCTGGACGGTGCCGGCCCGCAGCTCCTGCTTACGGGTGTTCTCGTCCTTGATCACCTTGATGATGACCTTGTCGACCTTGGCCTTCTCGCCCCAGTAGTCGGGGTTCCGGTTCAGGGTGATCTCGTTCTTGGCCTTGTCCCAGCCACCGAAGGTGAACGGGCCGGTGCCGACCGGGGTGGTGGTCGCGAACGAGCTGTACTCGAAGGAGTCGCCGTTCTGCTTGACCGTGTCGGCGTCGCCCTTCTTGAGGGCGTCCGGGCTGGCGATCGAGAGCGCGGTCAGCGCGAACGCGCCGGGGAACGCACCCTTGTACTGGTTGAGGGTGACGACGGCGGTGCTGTCGTCCTTGGCCTCGCACTTGTTGTAGAGCGCCTGGCCGGCACCCTCGGCCTCGTTCTTGGCGAACCCGCCGAAGACGTCCTGGTAGTAGATCATCTGCGACTGGGCGGCGGCGCCCTTCATGTTGTACCAGCGGTCGAAGTTGTAGCAGACCGCGGCGGAGTTGAAGGGGGTGCCGTCGTGGAACTTCACGCCCTGGCGCAGCTTGAAGGTCCAGACCTTGCCCTCGGGGTCGTGCTCCCAGCTCTCGGCGAGCCCACCCACCAGGTCGGCCGTGCCCGGCTTGTGCTGGACCAGCGTGTCGTACATCTGCCGGACCGGCCGGAACGACTCACCGTCGTCGTTGAAGATCGGGTCGAAGTTCTTCGGGTCACCGGCACCGGCGAAGATGAAGGTACCGCCCGTCTTGGCCTCGCCACTGTTGTCATCGCCGCGGTCACTCTCCGCACAGCCGGCCGCGCCGACCGCCAGGGCTGCAACGGCCACGAGGCTCACGGCCGTCCTTAGCCTTCTCGCCTGCATCTCTCACCTCTGTCATCCGCCTGAACAACGCCGGTCCATGGCTCGGTCCGTGAGCGGGAGGCTATGGCACGACACACCGAAGCGGAACGGCCGTTAGGCAATCGCTACCAACCCGACACCAAGCGCTCTGTCTGACACCGCCGGATCCCGCGACAAACGGGACTGTCACAGCGAGGCCGCGCGGCGATGTCCGGAAATCGCCCGAACGTCCGAAACGGTCACCGCCGCCGGTCACCCGCCGTCACCGTGCCCGCTCCACCACCCTTCGAGGAGTACGCGGGGTGCCGGCTCGAAAGCCGAACGTCCGGTTCGGCGGGGCCGCCGTGCGGAGGTACGGCGGCCCCGGGCGCGATGGGGTCGACGTCCCGTGACCGGCCGCACCCCCGGGGCGGAATCCCGGCCGGGCCGGCGGCGTTACACCCTGCGTACGACCGCAGCAGCACCCCCCGCTGCCCGGCCCGATGCCGCCACCCCCGGCGGAATGACGGTGGGCCGAAGGTCGTTACACCTGGTCCGGTGCCGCGAGTCCTCCGCTCGGGCAGCCGCCGACCTCCCCCGCTGAGCGCCCCGTCGTGGTGCTTGCCTCGCACCCCTCCCCAAGGTGCGTCGCCAACCCCCGAATGGAGCTTTCCCATGAACACCACCATGCTGCGTAAGAGCGCCCTCGGTATCGCCGGCCTCGCCTTCGCCGGCGGCGTCCTCGCCGGCCCCGCCACCCACACCACCCCCACCCTCGACACCCGGCCCGTCGCCGTCGCCGTGCAGGCCGACAAGCCCGACAGCGGCAAGCTCATCCCGCACGGCACCCAGGGCGAGCAGTCCCGCATCGACCTCGACGACGAGCAGACCGCCAACG
>NZ_JBTMMT010000098.1:0-16079 GCF_055517075.1 Micromonospora sp. DSM 43699 | reverse complement strand
GGTCAGGGGAGGCGGGTGGTGCCGGGGGCGGGGAGGGCGGTCAGGGTGGTGGGGGCGGTGAAGCCGCGGTCGGCGTAGGCGGCCCGGACGGCGGCCGCCACCGCGTCCGAGCGGTCCGCCTCGACCAGGGCGAGGACGCAGCCGCCGAAGCCACCGCCGGTCATCCGGGCACCGAGCGCGCCGGCCGAGAGCGCCGCCTCGACGGCGGTGTCGACCTCGGGGACGGTGATCTCGAAGTCGTCCCGCATCGAGGCGTGCGAGGCGGTGAGCAGCGGCCCGATCTCGGCTACCCGGCCGGCGCGCAGCAACTCGACGGTGTCGAGCACCCGCTGGTTCTCGGTTACCACGTGGCGGACCCGGCGTCGGGTCTCGTCGTCGGGCAGCCGACCCAGGGCGGCGTCGAGGTCGGCGATCGGCACGTCGCGCAGTGCGGGCACGCCGAGCAGGTCGGCGGCCCGTTCGCAGGCGGCGCGGCGGGAGGCGTACTCGCCGTCGGCGTGCCGGTGCGGGGCGCGGCTGTCGATCACCAGGATGGCCAGGCCGGCGGCGTCCAGGTCGAACGGGACGTGTTCGACGGACTCGTCACGGCAGTCGAGGAAGAGAGCGTGGCCGGCGCGGCAGCGGATCACCGCGGACTGGTCCATGATGCCGGTGGGCGCGCCGACGTAACCGTTCTCGGCGCGCTGGGCCAGCCGGGGCCGGCGCTCGGTGGGCAGGTCCAGCCCGCCCAGGTCGGCCAGGGCGGCGAGGACCGCCGCCTCCAGGGCCGCCGACGAGGAGAGCCCGGAGCCGAGCGGGACGTCCGAGGCGATCGCCAGTCGGGCGCCGGGGACGGCGTACCCGGCTTCGCGCAGGGCCCAGACCACGCCGGCGACGTACCCGCCCCAGTCGGTGACCCGGCCGGGGGTGTCGGCCTCGGTGGCACCGAAGTCGACCGGTCGGTCGGCGATCTCCGACCGGACCGTCCAGCGTTCGCCGGGCTGGGGACCGGCGGCGACCACGGTACGCAGCGGAAGGGCGAAGGGGAGCACGAAACCGTCGTTGTAGTCGGTGTGCTCGCCGATCAGGTTGACCCGTCCGGGCGCCGCCCAGCGGCCGGTCGGCTGTGCGTCGTACCCGGAGGAGAAGGCGGCGGTGGCGCGGTCGGTGACGTCGGGTGCGGCGGCGGGTCCTCCCGGCGCTGCCGACGTCACGACTGCTCCAGGACTTGTGCGCGGTAGAAGGCCCAGGCGTCGCCCACCATGTCGGTCAGGGTCGGCTTCTCGGGCACCCAGCCGAGTTCCTCGCGGGCCAGGGCGGAGGAGGCGACGAGTTCGGCCGGGTCGCCCTCGCGGCGGGGCGCGATCTCGACCGGCAGCGGGTGACCGGTGACCTCACGGACCACGTCGACGACCTGGCGGTTGGTGAAGCCGCTGCCGTTGCCGAGGTTGTAGATGCGGTGCCGGCCGGGCACGGCGGCGGTGAGCGCCAGCAGGTGGGCGCGGGCCAGGTCCTCGACGTGGATGTAGTCGCGGACGCAGGTGCCGTCGACGGTGGGGTAGTCGTCACCGAAGAGCCGGAGCTTCTCCCGCCGGCCGGCGGCGACGTCCAGGGCGATGGGGATGAGGTGGGTCTCCGGGTCGTGCCGTTCGCCGATGGCGAGGCCGTCGCGCAGGTACGCCCCGGCGACGTTGAAGTAGCGCAGCGAGACGGCGGCCAGGTCGTGCGCGGTCGCCTCGGAGGTGAGGGCCAGGTCGACGGCGAGCTTGGTGGCGCCGTACGTGTTGGTGGGTGCCTTGGCGGCGGTCTCCGGGATGGGCAGCTCGACCGGGTCGCCGTAGACGGCGGCGGTGGAGGAGAAGACCAGGCGCGGGACCCGGGCGGCCCGGACGGCGTCGATCAGCGCGATCGAGCTGACCGTGTTGGCGTGCCAGTACAGCTCGGGGCGGACCATCGACTCACCGGCGGCGATCAGCGCGGCGAAGTGCAGCACCGCGTCGTAGCCGGCGTCCGGGGTGAGCACCTGGGCGGCCTCGTGCACCGGCAGGTCGACGTGGGTGGCGTCGGGGGCCAGCGCCGCCCGGTGACCGGTGCGCAGGTCGTCCAGGACGGTCACCCGGTGGCCGGCGTCGAGCAGCATCCGGGTCACCACGCTGCCGATGAACCCGGCACCGCCGGTGACGAGCAGTTTCACGTCGGTCCTCCTGCCTGGCCGCGCGCGGTGCGGCCGTTCGTGATCACCCTACGGCCGGGCGCTGTCGTCGCGCTGTGCGTCGTGGGTCGCCCCTATTCCACCATGAACCTTCATGATTGAACAGATCCGCACATCACCCACGCCTGGTGACCGGCGGCCCTACCATCACTTCCATGCGGGAAGCGGGCGGTCCCGGGCTCCGGAGACGCGCGCCGGGGCGGACCCGACGCGTACCCGGACCGGTGGCCCGTGGCGTCGCCCGGCTGGTCGTACGGGCCGCCGACGGGGCCACCCGGCTGGTCACCGGCCTGCTCGGCGCGAGCCCCGCCGCCGGTCGGGAACGGATCAGCGAGCACGAGCTGCGCGACCTGGTCGCCGCCAACACCGTCCTCGATCCGGACGAACGGCGGATCATCGACGAGGTGCTGGTCGCCGGGGCCAGTCTGGTCCGCGAGGTGATGATGCCCCGTACCGAGGTGGTCTTCCTCGCCGCCGGCCTGACCCTCGCCGAGGCCGGACGGCTGGTCCGGGTGGAGCCGCACACCCGCTACCCGGTGGTCGACGGCACCCAGGACGACGTGGTCGGCTTCGTCCACCTGCGCGACGTGCTGCTCCGCCCCGACCTGGATCCGGACACCACGGTGGGGCGGCTGAGCCGGGAGGTGAAGCGGCTGCCCGGCAGCAAGCGGGTGCTCGCCGCGCTGACCGAGATGCGCCGGGAGGGCCACCACCTCGCCGTGGTGGTCGACGAGTACGGCGGCACCGCAGGCATCGTCACCTGCGAGGACCTGATCGAGGAGCTGGTCGGGGAGATCTACGACGAGCACACCGGCCCACCCGAACCGGCCTCCGCCGGCCTGCCGGCCGTGGTGGACGGTCGGCTCAACCTGGCCGACTTCGCCGAGCGGACCGGGGTGCCACTGCCCGCCGGCCCGTACGAGACGGTCGGCGGGTTCGTGATGGCGGCGCTCGGTCGGCTCCCGGTGGCCGGGGACGAGGTCCCGGTCACGTCGTCGGCCGCCCCGCTGCCGACGGGGTCGGCCGAAGGGTGGTTGCTGCGGGTGCTCGCCCTCGACGGGCGTCGGGTGTCCCGGGTCGCGGTCTCCGTCGCCCGCCTACCGGAGCCGCGCCGCGAGGTCACCGCCCCGACGGGAGCGTCGGGACGCGAGGTCACCGCCCCGACGGGAGCGGCGGCGAGTCGACCCGCCGGCCCGTCATGACGTACGCCGGGGGTTGCTGACAGAATTGCCGGCATGTCCGACGCTCCCGCCCGCCCCCGCGTCTTCTCCGGCATCCAGCCGACGGCCGACTCGTTCCATCTCGGAAACTACCTGGGCGCGGTGCGGCACTGGGTGGCGTTGCAGGACAGCCACGAGGCGTTCTACTGCGTGGTCGACCTGCACGCGATTACCGCCGGGCACGATCCGGCGGTGCTGCGGCAGCGTTCCCGGGTGGCCGCCGCGCAGCTCTTCGCGGTCGGCATCGACCCGGAGCGCAGCGCCCTCTTCGTCCAGTCGCAGGTGCCCGAGCACGCGCAGCTGGCCTGGGTGCTGGGCTGCATCACCGGCTTCGGCGAGGCGAGCCGGATGACCCAGTTCAAGGACAAGTCGCAGAAGCAGGGCAGCGACCGGTCCAGCGTCGGCCTGTTCACCTACCCCATCCTCCAGGCCGCCGACATCCTGCTCTACCAGGCCGACGCGGTGCCGGTCGGCGAGGACCAGCGGCAGCACCTGGAGCTCTCCCGGGATCTGGCCCAGCGGTTCAACTCGCTGTTCGGGCCGACCTTCACGGTGCCCGCCCCGCACATCGTCAAGGACACCGCGAAGATCACCGATCTTCAGGAGCCGACGGCCAAGATGTCCAAGTCGTCGTCCTCGCCGACCGGCATCATCGACCTGTTGGAGGATCCGGCCCGCTCGGCCAAGAAGATCCGCTCGGCGGTCACCGACACCGGCCGGGAGATCGTCTTCGACGCCGAGACCAAGCCCGGGGTGTCCAACCTGCTCACCATCCACTCCGCGCTCTCCGGCCGGAGCATCGACGACCTGGTGGCCGCGTACGCGGGCCGGGGTTACGGCGATCTCAAGAAGGACCTCGGCGAGGTGGTCCGCGAGTTCGTCACCCCGATCCAGGAACGCACCCGGACCTACCTCGACGACCCCGCCCAGCTGGACAAGCTGCTCGCCGCAGGTGCGGAGAAGGCGCGCGCGGTCACCGTGCCGACGCTGCGGACAGCCTACGAGCGGGTCGGATTCCTCGCGCCGGTCCACTTCGAGTAACGGTGGGCGGTACGGCGGTACGGGTCGGGACGATGGCCGGAGGGGTGGCGCGGAGCGTGGATCGCAGGGACGGGGTTCCGGTGACCGGCGACACCATCCAGATCGGGATCGCGGTGGACATCCCGCCGCCCTGGGGTGAGCTGCTCACCCGACGCCGGGTGCAGACAGGCGACCCGCAGGTCGTCCCGGCGCACGTGACCCTGCTCGGCCCGACCGAGATCCCGGTGGCCGCGCTGGGCGCGGTCGAGGCGCACCTGGCCCAGGTCGCCGCCGCGCACCTGCCGTTCACCCTGCACCTGCGGGGCACGGGCACGTTCCGGCCGGTGACCCAGGTGGTCTTCGTCGCGGTGGCGGCCGGGATCAGCGAGTGCGAGCTGCTCGCCGCCGCCATCAACGCCGCGCCCCACCTGCACCGGGAGCTGCGCTTCCCGTACCACCCGCACGTCACTGTGGCCCAGGACGTCGCCCCCGAGGCGCTGGACCGGGCGTACGAGGACCTTGCCGACTTCTCGGCGATGTTCGAGGTGGAGGCGTTCACCCTCTTCTCGCACAGCGGTCAGACCCGGTGGCAGCCACGCCGCGACTTCCGGCTCGGCGGCTGAACCTCCCACCGGTGACCGGTTGGCCGGCACCGGTGACGACAGATCGGCGAGGATGACGTGGTGAACGCGTGGGGCCGGTGGACGGCCGGCATCGAGCGCCGGTTCACCGTGGCCCGGCACCGGTGGCCCCGGCTCGACCACGTCTGGCGGGCGGTGGACCTCTACGGCGAGGTGCTCGGCGCTCGGTTGGCCGCCGCCATCGCCTACTACGGCTTCTTCGCGGTCTTCGCCCTCGCCCTGGTCGCGTACTCGGTCTTCGGGGCGATCCTGGAGGACAACGACGACGTCTCCGCCGCGGCGGCGGAGTTCCTGCGGGACAACCTGCCCTTCCTCGACCCCCGGCAGATCGCCGAGGGCAGCAACGCCGTCGGCGTGGTGGGCCTGGTCATCCTGGTCTTCACCGGGATCGGCTGGGTGGAGGCGATCCGGTCGTCGCAGCGGCTGATGTACGGCTTCAACCAGCAGCCGGGCAACCTGGTGGTCCGCCCGCTGGTGGACCTGGGCGTGCTGCTGCTGGTCTTCGTCATGCTCGGCGTCTCGGTGGCGGCCGTGGACGCGCTGGAGTCGGTGCTGCGGTTCCTGCTGCGGGCCACCGGCTCGGTGGGGTTGACCACCGTCAGCGCCGTGCTCAGCGTGCTGGTCAACGCGGTGCTGGCCACGGCGCTGCTGGTGGTGGTGCCCCGGCTGCGGATGAGCCGGCGTCGGCTGCGACCGGTGGTGCTGCTGGTCGCGGTCGGGATCACCCTGCTCAACACGGTGGGGCGGTTCTACATCGTGCGGACCGAGCGGAACCCGGCATACGCGGTGGTGACCGGCGCGGTGGCCGTGCTGCTCTACCTCTACCTGCTCAACCAGCTGGTGCTCTTCGGTGCGGCGCTCGCCGCGACCAGCCGGCACGGCCGGGTCGTCGACCTCTCCGAGGGGGCGGTGATGCGGCAGGTCAACGTCGAGGCCGACGTCGACACCGAGACCGATCCGGGTACGCCGGGAGGAGCGGGCTGATGCCGATAGAGCTCGACCCGGACTCACCGGTGCCCCCGTACGAGCAGGTGCGCGGCCAGCTCGCCGCGATGATCGGGGACGGCCGGCTGGCGGTGGGCACCCGGCTCGCCCCGGTCCGGCAGTTCGCCGCCGAGTTGGGGCTGGCGGTGAACACGGTGGCCCGCGCCTACCGGGAGCTGGAGTCGGCCGGGCTGGTGCAGACCCGGGGCCGGCACGGCAGCTTCGTCGCCCCGGGGCGGGACGACGCGGCGGACCGGTTGCAGCGGGCGGCGACCCGGTACGCCGAGGAGGCGGCCCGGCTCGGTGTGCCGCCCGACCGTGCGCTGGCCGTGGTCCGCGCCGCCCTGGGCGGCTGACCACGACATCAGGTAGCGGGAGACCGACAGCCGCGGAAAAAGATGAATGGTGCAAATGCCACCCTGGGTGCCGGCCGGACCGACCATGATGAGCCGGTGGGCGCACTCGTGACGCTGGACCTGCCGGACGACTCGCCGCTGCTCGGCCTGCCGTGGATCATCACGGTCGGCCCTCTCGGCGACCCGGCGGAGTGGGAGCCGGTGGTCTGCGGCCCCTACGAGCGTCCGCACGCGCTGGCGCTGGCCGAGGCGGTGGTGGCCGACGAACAGTTGATGGCGGTGGTCGAGCCGCTGCTGCCGGCGCTGTCGGCGGAGGAGATCCGGGGCGAGGTCGCCGCCGCACAGCTCGCCGCCGACGACGAGGCGGCCCGGATCGAGGCGGCCGACCTCTACGGCGACTTCGACGACGTCCTCGACGCGCAGGAGGAGGCAGCGGACGCCGGGGCGGACCGGCCGGAACCGCCGCCCGTGCCGACCGAGGCGCAGGTGCGGGCGGGCTTCGGGCGGATCGCCCGGCTGCTGCGCGAGCGGTGACGCCTCCACCTGCTGAGCCCCGACCCTCGCCGACCGGGGCCGGGCACCCGCACCACCCGACGACCGGTCGGACGCCGGCCTGCGGCGTCGGCGCAGAACCAGGGGCCGTGCCCGGTACGCGATGGAGCTCCGGCGTCCCGGGGAGCGGACTCCCCGGGACGCCGGTGCCACCTCACCCCCCACCACAAGGGGCCGGCAGCCCAGCCGCCCGTCGGCGCGGGGCACAACGGACGACCAGGTCAATGGCGGGTTACCCGGCTCAACGCCAGGTGAACCACGCGGCGGCGTCGACCGGCAGGACGTGTCCGGCGTCCTGCGCGGTGAGGTCTGCGCTGGCCACCACCGGCTGGCCGTACCCGTCGATCCGAACAGGGGCGCCGCTGAGGTTGACCACGCAGGTCAGCACGGCGTCGTCGGCGGAGCGGCTGAACGCCAGCACGCCGGGCCCGGTCTCCCGCCAGACCACCGGGCCGGCGCTGGCGGCCAGCGCGGGGTGCTCGTGCCGGATCCGCAGGGCGGCCCGGTACAGCTCCAGCGTCGAGCCGGGCGTCCCGGTCTGGGCGGCCACCGAGAGGGCCCGCCAGGTCGTCGGGGCCGGCAGCCAGCTCAGCGCGCCGCCCTCCGGACCGAAGCCGTACGGGGCCAGCTCGCCGCTCCACGGGATCGGCACCCGGCACCCGTCACGGCTCTCCCCGGTCCGCAGGAACGCCGGGTCCTGGCGGAGCGCGTCGGGCAGGTCCAGCACCTCCGGCAGGCCCAGCTCCTCGCCCTGGTAGAGGTAGGTGGAGCCGGGCAGCGCCAGCATCAGCAGGGCGGCGGCGCGGGCCCGGCGCAGGCCGACCTCGCCGTCGCCGTACCGGGTGACGTGCCGCTGCCGGTCGTGGTTGGACAGCACCCAGGTGGTCGGCGCGCCGACGATCGTCGACTCGGCCAGCGCGGTGTCGATCACCTTGCGGAACGAGTCGGCCGACCAGGTGGCGTCGAGGAAGTCGAAGCTGAACGCCTGGTGCAGCTCGTCCGGGCCGATGTAGCGGGCCAGCCGCTGCGGGGTCTCCGCCCACGCCTCGGCGACCGCCATCCGACCGCCGGGGTAGCTGTCCAGGATCGGCCGCCAGGCGCGGTAGATGTCGTGCACCTCGTCCTGGTCGAAGTAGGGCAGCCGACCCTTGCCGAGCAGCTCCGACTGACGCCGGCCGGTGGTCATCGAGCTGAAGCCGACGTCCGGCAGCCCCTCGGCCTTGATCATGCCGTGCGCGACGTCGATCCGGAACCCGTCGACGCCCCGGTCGAGCCAGAAGCGGAGCACGTCGATGAACTCGGCGCGCACCTCGGGGTGCCGCCAGTTCAGGTCCGGCTGCGCCGGGTCGAACAGGTGCAGGTACCACTGGCCGTCGGGCAGCCGGGTCCAGGCGGGGCCGCCGAAGATACTCTCCCAGTCGTTCGGCGGCAGCTCGCCGTGTGCGCCCTGGCCGTCGGCGAAGAGGTAACGCGCCCGCTCCGGGGAGCCGGGGGCGGCGGCGAGGGCGGCGGTGAACCACGGGTGCGCGCTGGAGGTGTGGTTCGGCACCAGGTCCACGATGATCCGCAGGCCGAGCGCGTGCGCGTCGGTGATCATGGCGTCGAAGTCGGCCAGGTCGCCGAAGAGCGGGTCGACGTCCCGGTAGTCGGCCACGTCGTAGCCGGCGTCGACCTGCGGCGAGGTGTAGAACGGGGTCAGCCAGAGCGCGTCCACGCCGAGATCACGCAGGTAGGGCAGCCGATGCCGGATGCCCCCGAGGTCACCGACGCCGTCGCCGTCGGAGTCCGCGAAGCTGCGGACGTACACCTGGTAGACGACCGCGGCACGCCACCAGTCGTCGTCGGAGGTCAGCGGCGTGGGGTGGGTGGCGGCGGTCATCGGTGCGGATCCCCGTTCTGTGGCGGGACGGTGGTACCCGCACGGCGGTGATGACGGACGCGGGTGCTGAGAGAATGCCGGCCGAATGCTGCAAGAGTCAAGCATCGCTTGCGCAAGAAATGACGTCCGTCACCTGCCGCCGGGCAGGGACGGAGTTCCTGGCTGTCCCAGCAGCCGGGAGGCCGGCCTGTCCTGCCCCCCGCTGGGTCGGCCGCTGCCGGGTCGAGAAACCGGTGCGGCCGGACCCGGGCGACCCCGCTCCCACGTCCCCGCTGTCAGGCGGGGACGGCGAGCGCGGGAGGCACCGGGCGTTGCCGGGCGGGGGTCGCCTGCCGCACCACCGCGGTCGACCCGCGGACCACCAGCTCGGGGCGGAACAGGTATTCCGAGTGCGGGGCGGCGTGCCCGTTGATCTCGTCGACCAGGGCCCGGACCGCGGCCACCGCCATCGCGGCCACCGGCTGCCGCATGGTGGTCAACGGTGGGTCGGTGAAGGCCATCAGCGGGGAGTCGTCGTAGCCGACCACCGACAGCTCGCCGGGGACTGACAGACCACGCTGGCGGGCGGCCCGGACCGCGCCCAGCGCCATCAGGTCGGAGCCGCAGACGATCCCGGTGACCCCGCGCTCGATCAGGCGGCCGGCGGCTGCCTCGCCGCCCTCGACGCCGAACAGGGAGAGCTCGGCGAGTGCGTCCAGCTCGCTTCCGGTGGCGCCGAGCCGGGTCATCGCGGCCCGGAAGCCGGCCACCCGGCGCTGCACCGGCACGAACCGGTCCGGCCCCGTGATCAGGCCGATCTGCCGGTGCCCGAGCGCGACCAGGTGCGCCACGGCCAGTTCGGTGGCCTCTCCGTCGTCGCAGGAGACGAAGGGCGCGGCGATACCCGGGGCGTACCCGTTGATCATGACGACCGGCAGCGGCCGGGCGATCAGCGCGCGGTACCGGTCGTGGTTGGCCGCCGTGTCGGCGTGCAGGCCGGAGACGAAGACGATGCCGGAGACCTGCCTGTCGAGCAGCATCTCCACGTACTCGTCCTCGGTGACCCCGCCCGGGGTCTGGGTGCACAGCACCGGGGTGAACCCGCTCTGCGCCAGGGTCGACTCGATCACCTGGGCGAACGCCGGGAAGATCGGATTGTCCAGCTCCGGCACCACCAGGCCGACCAGCCCGGCGCTGCGCTTGCGCAGCCGGGCGGGGCGCTCGTAGCCGAGCACGTCGAGGGCGGTCAGGACGGCCTGCCGGGTCTCGGGGGCCACGCCGGGGCGGTCGTTGAGCACCCGCGACACCGTGGCCTCGCTGACTTCGGCCTGTTGGGCGATGTCGGACAGTCGAGCGCGCATGGCGGAACTTTAGCCCAAGGGCAAGTTCTTGCGTACGTTTCTGCAAGGCCTTCCATATCCTGCAACCTCTTGCTAACGTCCCGGCAACACACGAGAGCAGGGGCGCGGCCGTTCCGGCGCCCGTTGGCAAGAACTTTTCAGGGTTTCCCACGGCGAATCGCCCCTCCCCCGGCGGTTCGCCATGACGACAGGAGTACCGATGCGCATCCGTACCGCGGGTGTGGTCACCGTTCTCGGCCTGGCGCTCGCCGCGTCGGGCTGCGGCGGCGACAACAGCAACGACGAACCGGCCGCCAAGGCGACCTCCCAGGCCGCGGGCGGCAAGCTCGTCATCTGGGCGGACGACAAGCGGACCGCGGCGCTCAAGCCGTTCGCCGAGAAGTTCGGCCAGGAGAACGGGATCACCGTCGAGGTGCAGGCCGTCTCCAAGGACCTCCAGACGAACTTCGTCACCGCCTCCCAGCAGGGCAGTGGCCCGGACGTCGTGGTCGGCGCGCACGACTGGATCGGCAACCTGGTCCAGAACGGCGCCATCGACCCGGTGCAGCTCGCCGCCGCGCAGAAGTCCAGCTTCAACGAGACCGCGATCAAGGCGGTTACCTTCAACGGTCAGCTCTACGGCGTCCCCTACGCCACCGAGAACATCGCGCTGATCCGCAACACCGCGCTGGCCCCCGAGGCGCCGAAGACGATCGAGGACCTGGTCGCCACCGGCAGGAAGCTCAAGGCCGAGAAGAAGGCCAGCGAGATCCTCTGCCTCCAGTCCGGCCAGAACGGCGACGCGTACCACATCTACCCGCTGTACACCTCGGCCGGCGGTTACCTGTTCGGCGCCGCCGCCAACGGTGACTACGACCCGAAGGACCTCGGCGTGGGCAAGCCGGAGTCGATCGAGGCGTTCAAGAAGATCGGCAAGCTCGGGGAGAAGGGCGACGGCGCGCTGAAGCGCTCCATCACCCCGGAGAACGCCATCTCCACCTTCACCGGCAAGAAGTGCGCCTTCCTGGTCTCCGGCCCGTGGGCCGTGGCCGACGCCAAGAAGGCCAACATCGCGTACGACATCTCCCCGGTCCCCGGCTTCGCCGGTGGCAAGCAGGCCCAGCCGTTCGTGGGCGTCCAGGCGTTCTACGTCGCCGCCAAGGGCAAGAACAAGGCGCTGGCCCAGGAGTTCGTCACCAACTACGTCACCACGCCGGAGTTGGCGGTGGCGCTCTACCAGGCCGAACCGCGCCCGCCGGCGCTGACCGCCGCGTTCGACCAGGTCAAGGGCACCGACCCGGACCTGGCCAAGTTCTCCGAGGCGGGTAAGGACGGCCAGGTGCTCCCGGCGATCCCGGCGATGGCCGCGATCTGGGACCCGTTCGGCAAGGCGGAGGCCGCCGTCATCGGTGGTGCCGACCCGGCGAAGACCGTCACCGCCGCCGGCAAGACGATCTCGGGTCAGATCAAGTAATGAGCATGCCGTCCGGCCCGGGGTCTGCCCAGCAGGCCCCGGGCCGGGGGCCCGTCCCCGGCGGGCCCCCGGACACGACCCGTACCGCGCGTAGCCACGCGCCGATCACCGCGACCGGCCTCGTCGTCAAGGTGGTCCTGCTCGGCCTGGTGGCCGGGATCGCGATCTGGGCGGCGTTCCCGCTCATCGCCGCCAGGCTCTGGGTCGGACTGGCCGTCCTGGTGGTCACCACCGTCGGCCTGGGTTACCTCTACCTCACCCGCCGGCACATCCCGGCCAAGTACCTGGTGCCAGGCACGATCTTCCTGATCGCCTTCCAGGTCTTCCCGGTGCTCTACACCGCGAGCACCGCGTTCACCAACTTCGGCGACGGCCACCGGGGCTCCAAGGACGACGCGATCGTCGCCATCCAGAGCTCCTCGGTCAAGCAGGTGCCCGGCTCCACCGAGTACGCCCTCACCATCGCCACCACGGGCGACCCGGCCACCGGGCCGTTGGTCTTCCTGGTCACCGACCCCTCGACCGGCACGGTCTCCGCCGGGGACGCCGACGGGCTGCGCCCGCTCGCCGCCACCGACGTGACAGTCACCCCGGGCGGCAAGGTCACCGCCGCCGAGGGTTACACCGTGCTGAACGTCGGCCAGGCCAGCGTCCGCAGCCAGGAGATCACCGACCTGGTCGTGCCGACCCCGGGGGGCGCGCTGCGCTCCACCGGCCTGTCCCGCGCCTACGAGGGCAAGGCCATCCGGGCGTACGACAAGAGGTGTGACTGCATCACCGACAGCGAGACCGGCCGGACCTGGACCGCCGACGGGACGGCCGGCGCCTTCGTCGCCGCCGACGGCGAGCGGCTCGCCCAGGGTTGGCAGGTCGGCGTCGGGCTGAAGAACTTCGCCCGGGTGCTCACCGACCCGAACATCTCCGGCCCGTTCTTCGGCACCCTGCTGTGGAACTTCGCCTTCGCGATCGGCTCCACCGGGTTCACCTTCGGACTCGGCATGGCGATCGCGCTGGCCCTGCACTCGCCCCGGATGCGGGGTACCAACCTCTACCGGGTCTTCCTGATCCTGCCGTACGCCATGCCGTCGTTCGCGATGCTGCTGGTCTGGCGGGACATGTTCAACACCGACTTCGGCCTGATCAACAACCTGTTCGGCCTCGGCGTCGACTGGTTCGGCGAGGCCTGGTCGGCCCGGCTCGCGGTGCTGCTGGTGCAGCTCTGGCTGGGGTACCCGTACATGTTCCTGGTGGCCACCGGTGCGCTCCAGGCCATCCCGAGGGAGCTGACCGAGGCCACCTCGGTCGACGGCGCGTCGCCGTTCCAGTCGTTCCGGGCGGTCACCCTGCCGCTGCTGCTGGTGGCGCTCTCGCCGCTGCTGATCGCGTCGTTCGCGTTCAACTTCAACAACATCAACGCGATCTGGTTCACCACCGAGGGCGGCCCGTTCGCGCCGGACAACCCGACCAACGGGGCCACCGACCTGCTGATCACGTACACCTACCGGCTGGCCTTCGGCGCGCAGGGCGCCGAGTTCGGCCTGGCCGCCGCAGTGTCGATCTTCATCTTCGCGATCGTGGCCACGGTCTCGGCGATCAGCTTCCGGCGTACCCGCCAGCAGGAGGAGGTCTACTCGTGACGACCCACCCGAACGCCGCCGGCCGGCGCGGGAGCCGGTGGTTCACCCAGGTCGGTTGGCGGCACCTCGTCGGCGTGCTGGCGGTGGCGTTCAGCCTCTTCCCGATCCTGTTCGTGCTCTCCGCCGCGCTCAACCCGCTCGGCACCCTCTCGTCGACCCAACTGCTGCCGACCGGGGCGTCGCTTACGAACTTCGGCAACCTGTTCGCGCGGACCGAGTTCGGCCACTGGTTCCTCAACTCGCTGCTCATCGCGGGCGGGGCGAGCCTCGTGTCGATCTTCCTGTCCTCGCTGGCGGCGTACGCGTTCTCCCGGATGCGCTTCAGCGGCCGGCGGTTCGGGCTGCTGACCCTGCTGCTGATCCAGATGTTCCCGCAGTTCCTGGCGATCGTGGCGATCTTCCTGATCTTCACCCGGGTCACCGACCTGTGGCCGGCGATCGGCTTCAACACCCCGTGGGGCCTGCTCCTGCTCTACATGGGCGGCGCGCTGGGCATGAACACCTGGCTGATGAAGGGGTTCTTCGACACCCTGCCCCGGGAACTGGACGAGTCGGCCACCATGGACGGTGCCAGCCACGCCCAGGTCTTCTTCCGGATCATGCTGCCGCTGGTGGCACCGATCCTGGCGGTGACCGCGCTGCTGTCGTTCATCGGCACGATCAACGAGTTCATGATCGCCAACGTGTTCCTCACCGACACCGGATCCAAGACCCTCGCGGTCGGCATGTTCGGCCTGGTGGCGGGGGAGCGGAACAACAACTTCGGCATCTTCGCGGCGGGCACCCTGCTCACCGCGATCCCCACCGTGCTGGTCTTCCAGCTACTCCAGCGATACATCGTCTCCGGCCTCACCGCCGGCGCCGTCAAGGGATAAGCGGAAGGTCGCATGATGTCCCTGTCGCCGCACCACGACGGCTCGGCGCTGTACGTGCCCGAGCAGGAACCCACCCTCGGGCAGCGGGTGCCGGTCTTCGTCAGGGCGCCCGAGGGCACCGACGTCCGGCAGGTGCACGTCCGGACCACCGGGGACGGTGAACCGCGCTTCGTCGAGGCCACCGTCGACCGCCGGGACGGCCACGACGTGTGGTGGCGGGCCGACGTCGAGGTCCGCAACCCGGTCAGCAACTACCGGTTCATGCTCACCGGGACTACCGGTTACCGCTGGCTCAACGCCGCCGGCCTGGTCGACCACGACGTGCCCGACCACGGCGACTTCAAGCTGGTCAGCCACGCCCCGCCACCCGCCTGGGCACGAGACGCGCTGGTCTACCAGATCTTCCCCGACCGGTTCGCCCGGTCCGCCGCCGCCGCCGGCCGTACCCCGCCCGACTGGGCGATCCCGTGCGACTGGGACACCCCGGTGATCGGGCGCGGCCCGCAGACCCCACGCCAGTTCTACGGGGGCGACCTGGACGGCATCACCGAACGGCTGGACCACCTGGACCGGCTCGGCGTCAACACCGTCTACCTGACGCCGATCTTCCCGGGCCGCTCCAACCACCGGTACGACGCGGCCAGCTTCGACACGGTGGACCCGCTGCTCGGCGGGGACGCGGCGCTGGTCCGGCTCGCCGACGCCGTACGCGCCAGGGGCTGGCGGCTGCTCGGCGACATCACCAGCAACCACACCGGCGACGCGCACGAGTGGTTCACCCGGGCCCTGGCCGACGTCCACGCCCCCGAGCGGGAGCTGTACTACTTCGACGCGGCCGCCGGCGACGGAGAGGTGACGTACGAGTCGTGGAACGGGGTGCGGTCGCTGCCCAAGCTCAACTGGGGCAGCGCCGAACTGCGGCGCCGGTTCGCCACCGCCCCGGACTCGCTGCTGCGCCGCTGGCTGCGCCCGCCGTACGGGCTGGACGGCTGGCGGGTCGACGTGGCCAACATGACCGGCCGGCGCGGCGCTGACGCGTACACCCACGAGGTGGCGCGGCTGCTGCGGGAGGTGGTCGCGCAGTCCCGGGCCGACGGGCTGCTGCTCGCCGAGCACGGCCACGACCACACCGGCGACCTGGACTCCGACGGCTGGCACGGCACGATGAACTACGTCGGCTTCACCGATCCGGTCTGGTCCTGGCTCCGCCACGAGAACCCCATGCACCTGCCGGCCGCCGCGCCCCGGGACGTCTCCGCACCCCGGCCGGCGCGCGGTGGCGACACGGTGCCTAGCTTCCTCGGGACCCCGGGCGGCGTGCGACGGCGGGACGCCCACGCGGTGCTCGCCACCATGAACAGCTTCCGGTCGCTGGTCTCCTGGCGGTCGTACATCCACTCGTGGCAGTTGCTCGGCTCGCACGACTCGGCCCGGATCCGCACAGTGGTCGGGGACGCCGCCCGGCAGGAGGTGGCCGCCGGGCTGCTCGCCACCATGCCCGGCACGCCGGTGGTCTTCGCCGGGGACGAGTGGGGGCTGACCGGCAGCAACGGTGAGGGTTCGCGTACCCCGATGCCGTGGGACAGGCCTGAGCGGCGCGACGCCGGCACGTTCGCCGCGTACCGGGCGCTGCTGGCGCTGCGTCGGGACACCCCGGCGCTGCGGCACGGCGGGCTGCGGTGGGTGTACGCGGACGCCGACACGCTCGTCTTCCTACGCGAGGCGACGAGCGGCGCGGTGCTGGTGCTGGCGCGCAGGGCTGCCGGATCGCCGGTCCGGCTGGCCGGCCTGCCGTTCGGGGGAAGCGCCGCGTCCCGTCCGGCCGGGGAGAACGCCTACGGTGGCGCTCCGGCCCTGCGCCCCACCGTCGACGGCCTGATCACCCTCCCCGCCGACGGCCCCACCTTCCAGACCTGGCACCTCTAACCCCC
>NZ_JBTMMT010000097.1:0-16107 GCF_055517075.1 Micromonospora sp. DSM 43699 | reverse complement strand
GGTCAGGTGAGGGTGTGGGTGGTGCGTTCGGTGGTGGTGCGGGTGGGGAAGCGGGACCGGTCGGGGTTGCCGGTCAGCACGATGGTGGCCTGGCGGAGCAGGGGGGCGAGCAGCCAGTCGCGCAGGTCGGGGTGGGTGGTCGCGTCGATGAGCAGGCGGTCGCCGGGGGAGATGCCGAGGGCCGTCGCGCGGGCGTCCGCCTCGGTGAGCAGGGCCGCGTCGGTAGGACCGCCCTGGGCGGACGGGGTGAAGTGGTCACCCTGGGTGCGTACCTCGACGACGTAGTCGGCGAACCCGGCGGGCACCTCGCGTAGCGGGGCGGCGAACGGGGCGAGCGCCAGCGCGTACCGGTCGCCGGCCGGCCAGGCGTCCGCCTCGGTCACCCGGTCGGCGGCGGCGAAGAGCACGTCCACCTCGCCCGGTTCGTCGCGCACGGTCAGCCCGGCCGACCAGCAGCCGAGCAGCACGGCGGCGGTCTGCCAGTGCGGTGGCAGCAGCACCCCGGCCGGATCGCCGGGGCTCAGGGCCAGCTCGTCGACGAGCAGGTTGGCGGTCTTGGCCACCCAGTTCGCCAGGGTCGCGCCGGAGAGTTCGGTGCGCTCGCCGGTGGCGTCGTCGTACCAGGTCAGCAGGGGGCGGGCGGGGTCGGCCGCGATCGCGGCGGCGAACACCCGGGCAATGTTGTCGGCCATCGGCGCGAACGATACGCCCCCGCCGTCCGTATCCGATGGCGATGACAAGTCGGCGTACGGTCGGGTCGGAGTCAGCGTCCGCGCCGGGCTCCGGCGTAGGCTTGCCCGGAGTGTTGTTCCCCACAGACCAGTCAGTGCAAGGAGTCGCCCCGTGACCGCCGGTCGCCCGCCCCGCGTGCTCATCGACGCCACGAGTGTCCCCGCCGACCGTGGCGGCGTCGGTAGATACGTCGATGGCCTGCTCGGAGCCCTCGGCACAGTCTGCGGGGAGACGGTCGACCTGGTCGTGGTGAGCCTGCGCACCGACCTGGAGCGTTACACCCGGATGCTGCCCGGGGCCGAGGTGATCCCCGCCCCGGCCGCCGTCGCCCACCGCCCGGCCCGGCTCGCCTGGGAACAGACCGGCCTGCCGCTGCTCGCCCAGCAGGTCGGTGCCGAGGTGCTGCACTCGCCGTTCTACACCTGCCCGCTGCGGGCCGGCTGCCCGGTGACGGTGACCGTGCACGATGCGACGTTCTTCACCGAACCGGAGCACTACGACAAGTCCCGGCGGACGTTCTTCCGCAGCGCGATCAAGACGTCGCTACGCCGGGCCAGCCGGGTGATCGTGCCGAGCAAGGCCACCCGCGACGAGTTGATCCGGCTGCTCGACGCCGACCCGACCCGGATCGACGTGGCCTACCACGGGGTCGACCAGACTGCCTTCCACGCCCCGGGCGAGGAGGAGAAGGCCCGGGTGCGGGCCCGGCTCGGGCTCGCGGGCAGCAGCTACATCGCGTTCCTCGGGGCCAAGGAGCCACGCAAGAACGTACCCAACCTGATCCGGGGTTGGGCGCGGGCGGTGGGCGACCGGGAGAATCCGCCGGCCCTGGTGATCGCCGGTGGCCAGGGCCACGACGAGGACATCGACCGCGCGGTGGCCGAGGTCCCCTCCCACCTGCGGCTGCTGCGCCCCGGCTACCTGCGCTACGCCGACCTGCCCGGCTTCCTCGGCGGCGCCCTGGTCGCCGCCTACCCGTCGTACGGCGAGGGGTTCGGCCTGCCGATCCTGGAGGCGATGGCCTGCGCCGCCCCGGTGCTGACCACCCCCCGGCTCTCGCTGCCCGAGGTGGGCGGCGACGCGGTCGCCTACACCAGTGAGGACCCGGACCAGATCGCCACCGACCTGGCCGCCCTGCTCGACGACGAGCAGCGCCGGTTGTCGCTGGCCAAGGCGGGTGTCGACCGGGCCAAGGAGTTCACCTGGGCGTCCAGCGCCGAAGTGCACATCGCCGCCTGGAGCCGGGCCCGTTCCTGAGTGGTCGCTGACGGTACGGCCGAGCCGCCATCCGACCTGTGGCGGTTCGGGCATGATGTGCTGATGCTCTACGCCGTCATCCCGGCGGGTGGCAGTGGCACGAGGTTGTGGCCACTGTCCCGCGCGGGGCACCCCAAGTTCCTCCACCCGCTCACCGGCACCGACGCGTCGCTGCTCCAGGCGACCGTCGACCGGCTGACGCCGCTGACCACACCGGAGCGCACCCTGGTGGTCACCGGGGCCGCCCACGCGGCGGCGGTGGCCCGGCAGCTGAGCGGGGTGCCCGAGGAGAACATCCTGGTGGAGCCCTCGCCCCGGGACTCCTGCGCGGCGATCGCGTTGGCGGCGGCGGTGATCGCGCGGCGGGACGAGACGGCGGTGATGGGCTCCTTCGCCGCCGACCACCTGATCCGCGACCCCGCCGCCTGGGTGCAGACCGTCCGGGCCGCCGTCCGGGGCGCCGAGCAGGGCCTGCTCATGACGGTCGGGATCACCCCGACCCGGGCCGAGACTGGCTACGGCTACCTGGAGACCGGCGAGCCGACCGGCGACGGCCCGCTGCGCCCGGTGGCCGAGTTCAAGGAGAAGCCGGCCGCGCCGGTCGCCGAGGCGTACCTGCGTTCGGGTCGGCACCTCTGGAACGCCAGCATGTTCGTCTGGCGGGTGGACGTCTTCCTCGCCGAGCTGGCCCGTCAGCAGCCGGAGCTGCACGCCGGGGTGGTCTCGATCGCGGCGGCCTGGGGCACTCCGGAGCAGGACGACGTCCTCGGCGCGGTCTGGCCGACGCTGCCGAAGATCTCCGTCGACTACGCGGTGATGGAGGGCGCGGCCACCGCCGGCCGGGTCGCCACCGTGCCGGGCGACTTCGGGTGGAACGACGTGGGTGACTTCCACACCCTCGGCGAGGTGTTGCCCGCCGATCCGGCGGGCAACGTGGTGCTGGGCACCGACGCCAAGCCGGGAGTCCTGCTGCACGACGCCCACGACCTGGTGGTGGTGCCGCAGTCGGGCCGGCTGGTGGCCGTCCTCGGGGTCCGCGACCTGATCGTGGTGGACACCCCCGATGCGGTGCTGGTCTGCCCCCGTGACCGGGCCCAGGACGTCAAGGCCCTCGTCGACGAGCTGAAGGCCAGGGGCGAGGACGGACTGGTCTGAGCGCCGGACGCCTGACCCCGCCCGGCGGCGTGACGCTCCGACCGCCGGGCGGTCGGGGGCCGGGCGCTCAGGGGCCTAGAGGTCAGGGGCCGGGCTGACGCTCAGCCGGGCGGCGGGCGTGGGCGGCCAGGGCCGGGGCGACGAGTTGGACGGTCCCGCCGGCCAGCGGCTCCGGCAGCCGGTCGGTCGGGAACCAGCCAAGCGCCTCGGACTCGTCGCTGACCCGCTCGACCGCGTCCTGGGGGGCGAAGACCGCGAACCGGACGTCGTGGTGCAGCGAGCCGCCCTGACAGGCCACCGGATGGATGTCCACGTCGATCGGGACGGGGTCGATGACCAGACCCGCGATGCCGGACTCCTCGGTGGCCTCGCGCAGCGCCGCCCCGGCCAACGTCTCGTCGCCCGGTTCGCAGTGCCCGCCCAACTGCACCCAACGGTGCAGCTTGCCGTGCAGGCAGAGCAGCACCCGGGTACCTGCGGCGTCGAGGAGCAGCGCGCTCGCGGTGAGGTGGCCGGGCAGGTGGTGGCGGGTCAGGGCGGCCGGGCCGTCGGCGAGCAGGGCCAGGGTGCGGTCCCGGGCCTCGGCGGCGGCCGGCCGGGTCGGCGTCCAGCCGGTCAGCACCGCGACCGCGTCGGCGTGCAGCGCCACGTTCCCGTCGCCCGGCACCCGGGCCGGATCTGGGTTGCTGGACGGGTCGGCGGTGGGGAGCCGGGTGCCGGGGCGGTTGGCGGGGGAGGCGTCGGACATCCCGCCACTCTACGAGCGTGTGCTCCGTACCCTGGCGCGGTGAGCCTGAGACTTCTGGAGTTCGTGGTGGCCGGCAACGAGGCCAGCGACCTGTTGCCGGTCCGGTCCCGGTCGCTGCTGCGGGCGCACGACGCCGTCCGTGGTTTCTGGACGGTGCTCGACGAGGGGCCGGTGGAACAGTGCCTGGCCCTGCTGCTGGAACGCACCGACGGCGAGTGGGTGGCCCACCACGTGGCAGCCGACGCCGGGGTCGAGAACGGCCGCACCGAGGACGGCGAGGCGCTTGCCGCACACGACGGCTGGGTGTACGTCTTCGGGTCGCACTTCGGTTCCAAGGCCGGCCCACTGCGCCCCCGCCGGGCGTTCGTGGCAAGGTTCCGCGAGGACGACGCGGCCACCGGCACCCTGCCGGTGCAGGTGGTCCGCAACCGGTTCCGGGTGCACCGGGCGGTCAACGACGCGCTGGTGAAGGCGGCGTTCACCCCGTTGCCGCCGGGCGAGCGGGTCCGGGCGCGGTTCATCGGCGAGACGGTGTCCCGGGGCACGGCAAAGGCCAAGTCCTGGGTACGCCGGCTGGCCGACGACGACGTGCCGTTGAACGTGGAGGCGGCGGCGTTCACCCCGCACGGGACGGTGCTGCTCGGGCTGCGCTTCCCGGTGACCGTGGACGGGGAACCGGTCCTGGTCGAGCTGGCCGGTGTGCCCGAGATGTTCACCCCGGGCGGCGGCTGGCCGCGCGTCGGCCGGGCGTACGCGGTGACCGGGGTGACGCCGCCCGGCGCGTTGGTGGGCTTCCGCGCGGTCACCCCGACGGCCGACGGCGGGTACGCGGCGGTGGTCGGGTCGATCGATGCGCTCGGCAAGGGATCGGTGCTGCTGGACGACCATCCGACCGGCGGTGAGGTGACCTCGCGGCACGTCCGGTTCCGGTGGGAGCCGACCGACGACGGCCGGATCGCGGGCGAGCTGGTGACCGATCTGACGCCGTTCCGGAATGTCGAGGGGGTGGCCGAGGTGGACGGACGCAGCTTCTACGTCACCGACGAGGACCATCGGGTGGCGCTCTGGATCGGCTGAGTCGACCCGCCGGACGGGCGGTGGACCCGGGTGACACCTCTGCGGAACCAGGGCCGCAGACCCTCGTGGTGCCTCCCGGGTGCCACGGCCCCCGGCCACCCGGGCGGCGGCGGGATGAACCCACACGTCGTACCGGGCAGTAGGAGCATGTCAACCGGTGGAACTTGCGTCGAGGTCTTTCAGTCCACGCTTAAAAGTGGAGATAAGTGCCGCCCGGTACAGTTCAGTGGGTCGGCGGGCATCCCCCTGCCCCGCCCCAGGAGCGCTCCATGCTGACCATTCACTTCTCCCGGGAGGACATCCTCCGGACCCGGGTCGCCCCCACCGCCGACCCGGTCTGGGAGTTGGTCCTCAGCCTGCACCTGCTCCAGGGCCGGACCCGCGACCCGCTGATGGCGGGCTGGCGTCGGGGGGTAGCGGGCGGGCTGCGCCGGGAGACCGCCGCCGACCAGTTCCGGCTGCTGTTCGCGCTGAACCCGCCCCGCGGTTACTTCCCCGACTTCCTCACCCCCTACCAGAGCCTGGACGGTTTCGAGGCGGGGCTGGACGCCGTCCGGTCCACCCCGACCGAGTTGCTGCGCCGGGACCTGAGCCTGTTGGCCGGGACGAACCCGCTGCCGTCGTCGGCCGCCGCGCTGGCCAGGGGCGAGCCGGAGGTGCTCCGGCACCTGACGGAGTCGATGGCGCAGTACCGGTCGGTGGCGATCGACCCGTACTGGTCGCGGATCCGGGCCGCGGTGGAGGCCGACCGGGCGGTACGGGCCCGAGCCCTGCTCGACGGTGGCGCGGAGGGGCTGCTGGCGAGCCTCCGGCCGGGGATGCGCTGGGAGTCCGGCGTACTCCAGGTGATGGACTATCCCAACCGTCGGGAGTTGCACCTGGACGGTCGGGGGCTGCTGCTGGTGCCGTCGTTCTTCTGCGCGCGTACCCCGGTCGCCCTGCTCGACCCGGCGCTGCCGCCGGTGCTGGTCTACCCGGCGGACCGGCTCGGCGGGTTGGACCCGCCCCCCGGCGAGGGTGGCAGGCCCGCCGGTGACGGTGGTCGGGAGGCACTGGCGGCGTTGCTCGGCCGGACCCGGGCGGCGGTGCTCGAGGTCAGCGACGACGGCGCGACCACCGGCGAGGTGGCCCGTCGCCTGCACATCTCGGCCGCCGCCGCCAGCCAGCACACGGCCGTGCTGCGCAACGCCGGCCTGCTGGTCAGCCGGCGGGACCGCAACACGGTGCTGCACACCCTGACCCCCCTCGGCCGCGCCATGCTCGACGCCTGACCGGCGGCCCTCAGAGGGCCAGGCAGGCGCTGGCGATGCTGCCCGTCGGCGGCGGCAGCAGGGCCGATGCGATCCCCTCGGCGGCCAGCGCGATCCGCAGCCGGTGCAGGTCGGCGCCGAAACGCACCAGGTCGGGCCGGTCGACGGGGGTGGGTGCCGCGCCGAGCACCAGACCGGTCGCCCCGGCCGGCCAGCCGTCGACGGTCGCCGCGAGACCGGCGCGTACCTCGTCGTCGGTGATCTGGGTGAAGGTGGTGCCGGGGGCGACCACCTCGGCCACCGCGGCGATCGCCCGGTCGACCGTGGCCGGGTCGGCCGGCGCCCCGCCGGGGCCGTCGGCGAGCGTCGCGGCGGCGCGCAGCCCGGCCGCCGTCGCCTCGGCGGTCCCGAGCGAGAACAGGTCCAACGCGCTCTCCCGCACCAGGGCCGCCGCCCCGGGACCGTCGTCGGCCGGTCGGGTCGTCGGCAGGTAGCCGCGGACCACCGCGACCGGGACCTGGTCGCACTTGCCCTTGATCAGCTCACCCGCGCCGGCCAGCTCGTCGACCACCGCCATCTGGGTCAGTTGCAGCTCGTTGCCGTACGGGTCGACCTCGCCCCGGTGGTCCCGGATCGCGGCCATCCCGGCGACGCCGAGCGCCACGTCGGTCAGCCCGTTGCGCCACGGCCGTCCCATCGTGTCGCTGACGATCACCGCGACGTCGACCCGGTAGCGGTCCCGCAGCGCGGCGCGCAGCTCCCGGGCCGACGCGTCCGGGTCCACCGGGAGCAGCACCAGCCGGGTCTTGTCGACGTTCGACGCGTCGATCCCGGCGGAGGCCATCACGAAACCGTGGTGGGTCTGCACGATCCGGGTCTGCCCCCGGGTCGCCACCACGCGGGCGGTCTCGGCGGCCAGGATCTCGTCCCGGGCGGCGAGCCTTTCCGGCCCGTCGGCCGGCACGTCCACCAGCCGGCCCTCCGCCTTGGACACGATCTTGCTGGTGACCACCAGCACGTCGCCGTCGCGCAGCCAGGGTGCGGCGGTGCCGATCAGCACGGCCAGGTCGTCGCCCTCGGTCACGTCACCGATGCCCCGCACCGGCAGGATCTCCAGTCTCACACCAGCTCCATCGCGGCCCGGACCATCGCCGTGGTCGCCGCCTCGTCGGTCATCCGCAGCGGGACCGCGCGCACCGTCACCCCCGGCACCGTCACCCCGTCGTCCTCGGGCGCGACCAGCCAACCGTCGAGCAGGCCACCCTCGCTGCGACCGCCGTAGAGCCGGCCCACCCCGGCGGCGCTGCACTCGACGTCGAGCACCTCCAGGCACCGGTCGGCCATCCCGCGTACCGGTGCGCCGCCGATGATCGGTGACACCCCGACGACCCGGGCGGGGCCGGTGGCGACCGCGTCGCGCAGGCCGGGCACCGCCAGCACCGGGGCGATGCTCACCACCGGGTTGCTCGGCGCGACGAGCACCACATCGGCGGCGGCCAGCGCCTCGGTCACCCCGGGGGCCGGCTTGGCGCTGTCCGCACCGACGAAGACGAACCGGTCGGTGGGCACGCCCGCCCGGTACCGGACCCACCACTCCTGGAAGTGGATGGCCCGCCGCTCGCCGTCCAGGTCGACCACCGCGTGCGTCTCCAGCCGATCGTCGGTCGCCGGCAGCAGCCGTACGCCGGGCTGCCAGCGCGCGGCCAGCGCCTCGGTGACCTGCGACAGCGGATAACCGCCGGTGATCATGGTGGTGCGCACCAGGTGGGTGGCGACGTCCTTGTCGCCGAGGGAGAACCAGCCCGGCTCGGCGCCGTACGCGGCCAGCTCCTGCTTGATGGTCCAGCTCTCGCCGACCCGACCCCACCCGCGTTCCGGGTCGGCGCCCCCGCCCAGGGTGTACAGGACGCTGTCCAGATCGGGGCAGACCTTCAGACCGTGCAGGTAGAGATCGTCGCCGACGTTGACCACGGCGGTCACCTCGGCGCCCACCTCGCGGGCGTACGCCCGGACGCCGAGCAGGAATCGAGCACCCCCGATCCCGCCGGTCAGAACCACGATGCGCATGTCGTCCATCCTCCCGTACGGGACGCGTCCCGCCGGTGGGTGTCCCGGGAGACTAGGCTCACGTCGGCATCTGTCCGTTTCGCCCCGAGGGAGAGTTCGTGACCAGCCCCGCCGAGCCCGCGTCGCACGACGCGTCGCAGGCCCGCCAGATCACCGCACCCCTGCGCGAACTCACCGCGCTCGTCCTGCTCGGCGCGAACGCCGTGCTGCTCTTCGTCGGGTTCGTCCGGCTGCTCGTACCGACATCGGACTACAGCACCTTCTCGGGGCGGGCGGGGAGCGAGTTCTTCGCCTTCGTCGGCATCGAGGCGACGGTGCTGCCGCTGCTTGCCGTCCTGCTGGTCACCCATCTCGCCCCGGTGTCCGGCCGGGCGAAGCAGTTCACCCAGGTGGCCCTCGCCGAGTACGCCTTCGGCGCCCTGTTCGGCGTGTTGACCTTCCTGATCTGGCTGGTCGGCCGGCTGGCCGAGGCGGAGGTGCTGGACGCCCTGCTCGGCATGCTGACCCGGGCGGCCTGGCTGGCGCTCTTCGGGCTGGCCGCCTTCGTGGTGTACCGGATCTGGCGCACCCTCTACCACGTGCCGAAGCCGCAGCCCCAGCCCGGCGTCTACGGCCAGCCGCAGCCCGGCTGGCCGCAGCAGCCCGGTGGTTACCCGGGTGCCGGCTACCCGCCCCCGGGCCACCCCGGCGCCGGGCAGTACGGCCAGCCCGGATTCGCCCCGCCGCCGCAGTCGGCTCCGCCGTTCGGCATGCCGCAGTCCGCCCCGCCGCAGTCCGGGCCACCGACCGGTGTCCCGCCGCAGTCGGGCCCGCCGTTCGGGGCTCCGCAGTCCGCGCCGCCGTTCGGGGCTGCTCCGCAGTCCGCCCCGCCGGTGGCTCCGCCGTTCGGGCAGCCCCCGTCGGCCGATCCGACCCAGACGATTCCGCGTCAGGCAGGCGAGCCGCCCACCGGCACCGGGGACGCGGACCGTACCCAGCCCTTCCGTCGCGACGACCCGAACACCCCGCACTGACCCGCACACCCGGCCGGGTCGGGTCGACGCTGCGGCGTACGACCGGAGACCCGGCCGGTGCGGTGGGGCCGGGCGCCGGCCGGGTCGGGGATGATGTCACACCCGGGTCGCATGTCTGCCGGATCGTCCCGCCCAGCGCCTAGGCTGGGCGGATGGTTCACCGCACCGATCCCGGCCCGACCTCGGCGAGTGTGCGACGGGCGCTGCACCGGGCCGCCACCGGGCGCGCGCTCGACGTCGACGAGGCCGCCGCGCTGCTGGCGGCCCGGGGCGACGCGCTGGACGAGCTGCTCCGGACCGCCGGGGAGGTCCGGGACGCCGGGCTGCGTGACGCCGGCCGGCCGGGCGTGGTGACGTACTCGAAGAAGGTGTTCATCCCGTTGACCCGGCTCTGCCGGGACCGGTGCCACTACTGCACCTTCGCCACCGTGCCGCACCGACTGCCGGCGGCGTTCCTGGAGACCGACGAGGTGCTGGCGATCGCCCGGCAGGGTGCGGCGCTGGGCTGCAAGGAAGCCCTGTTCACCCTCGGTGACCGGCCGGAGGAGCGCTGGCCGGCGGCCCGCGCCTGGCTGGACGAGCGGGGCTACGACTCCACAGTGGACTACCTGCGGGCCTGCGCGGTGGCGGTGCTGGAGGAGACCGGCCTGCTGCCGCACCTCAACCCGGGGGTGCTCTCCTGGTCGGAGCTGCAACGGCTCAAGCCGGTCGCGCCGAGCATGGGGATGATGCTGGAGACCACCGCCACCCGGCTCTGGTCGGAGCCGGGCGGGCCGCACTTCGGTTCCCCCGACAAGGAACCGGCGGTCCGGCTGCGGGTGCTCGACGACGCCGGCCGGGTCGGGGTGCCGTTCACCACAGGCATCCTGATCGGCATCGGCGAGACCCCGGCCGAGCGGGTCGAGGCGATCTTCGCGATCCGCCGGTCGCACCGGGAGTACGGGCACCTCCAGGAGGTGATCGTGCAGAACTTCCGCGCCAAGCCGGACACCGCGATGGGCGGCCTGCCCGACGCCGAGCTGCACGACCTGGCGGCCACCGTGGCGGTGGCCCGGCTGCTGCTCGGCCCGAAGGCGCGCATCCAGGCCCCGCCCAACCTGATCGAGGACGAGTACGACCTGCTGTTGCGGGCCGGCATCGACGACTGGGGTGGGGTGTCCCCGCTCACCCCGGACCACGTCAACCCGGAGCGGCCCTGGCCGCAGCTCGACGAGCTGGCCCGGCAGACCGAGAAGTCGGGCTTCACCCTGCGCGAGCGGCTGACGGTCTACCCGGAGTACGTCCGGGCCGGTGACCCGTGGCTCGACCCCCGGTTGCTGCCGCACGTCACCGCGCTCGCCGATCCGGCGACCGGGCTGGCCGTCGAGGCGGCCCGGCCGGTGGGTCGCCCCTGGCAGGAGCCGGAGGAGGTCTTCGGCGGCGGCCGGACCGATCTGCACGCCACCATCGACACCACCGGCCGCAGCGACGACCGGCGGGGCGACTTCGACAGCGTCTACGGCGACTGGGCGGAGGTCGCCGGCAAGGTGAGCCCCGCCGCGTCGGGTGGACCGGTGCCGGGTGCCGACGGTGACCTGCGGGCGGGGCTGCGGCTGGCGGCCGACGATCCGGCGGCGCTGCTGGAGCCCCGGCACGCCGACGCGGCGCTGGCGTTGTTCGGCGCGGACGGCCCGGCCCTGGACGCGCTGTGCCGGCTCGCCGACGACGTGCGGCGGGACACCGTCGGCGACGACGTCACCTACGTGGTCAACCGGAACATCAACTTCACCAACGTCTGCTACGTGGGCTGCCGGTTCTGCGCGTTCGCCCAGCGGGAGCGGGACGCCGACGCCTTCCGGCTGTCGGTGGAGCAGGTGGCCGACCGGGCCGAGGAGGCCTGGGCGGCCGGTGCCGGCGAGGTCTGCCTCCAGGGCGGCATCGACCCGAAGCTGCCGGTGACCGGCTACGCCGACATCGTCCGGGCGATCAAGGCCCGGGTGCCCGGGATGCACGTGCACGCGTTCTCCCCGATGGAGATCGTCACCGCCGCCGCCAAGGCGGGCGTGCCGGTGCGGGACTGGCTGACGATGCTGCGCGAGGCCGGCCTGGACACCATCCCGGGCACCGCCGCCGAGATCCTCGACGACGACGTGCGCTGGGTGCTCACCAAGGGCAAACTGCCGGCCGCCGCCTGGGTCGAGGTGGTCACGACCGCTCACGAGCTGGGCATCCGCTCCAGCTCCACGATGATGTACGGGCACGTCGACCACCCCGGACAGTGGCTGGCGCACTTCCGGGTGCTGGCCGGGGTGCAGGACCGCACCGGCGGGTTCACCGAGTTCGTGGCGCTGCCGTTCGTGCACACCAACGCGCCGATCTACCTGGCCGGCATCGCCCGGCCCGGTCCGACCTGGCGGGAGAACCGGGTGGTGCACGCGATGGCCCGGCTGCTGCTGCACGGGCGGATCGACAACATCCAGTGCTCCTGGGTGAAGCTCGGCGACGAGGGCACCGTGTCGATGTTGCGGGGCGGCTGCAACGACCTGGGCGGCACCCTGATGGAGGAGACGATCTCCCGGATGGCCGGTTCGGGCAACGGATCGGCGCGTACCGAGGAGCAGTTGCGGTCGATCGCCGCCGCCGCCGGACGACCGGCGCGCAAGCGGACGACCGCGTACGGTCATCCGTCGCGGTGACATCGAACCTTTCACGCGTGCGGGCCGTACCAGTGTTCGCCGGCGGCGGTTGAGGCGAGGGCCGCCGCCGGCGACCTCGCGCTCCACACCGCGCGCGCTCACGCGCCGCCGGAGGAAAGGTTCCCCCATGACGAGCGAAGTGCGGAAGCGTTCCTGGCCGCGACTGACCCGCAGGCAGACACTGACCGCTGCGGCGAGTGCCACGCTGGGCGCGGCGGCCCTGACGGTGACCGGCGTGTCGGCGGCACAGAACTCCCCGTCGACCACGAGCGCGGAGGGTCCGATCGTGGTCCACCTGCGCGACGCCAGGTCCGGGACGTTGGACGTCTTCGTCGGCACGTCCCGGATCGAGGTACGCGACCGAGGGCTGGCGGACCGGCTGCGACGTGCCGCCGGACGCGGCTGACCCGTCCGCCGTCACCGGGTGGGGGTGACCCGCCCGCTGCCCCGGGTGGCCTGAACCGCCCGCCCTCTTCCCCTTCACCGCCAGGCGCAGGCTCCGCGCCCGGTTCGTCATGCCCTGATTCCTCATGATCCCGCAAAGGTTGGTCCGCCATGTCGTCCCACCGCGAAGCGCCGGAAATAAGCAAGGACCCGGTCGCCGACAGCTCCGACCTGTACGCCTTCGTCAGCCCCGACCGGCCCGACTCGGTGACGCTGATCGCCAACTACGTGCCGTTGCAGCTCCCCTCGGGCGGCCCGAACTTCTTCGAGTTCGGCGACGACGTGCGGTATGAGATCCATATCGACAACGACGGTGACGGCCATCCCGACGTGACCTACCGGTTCGAATTCCGTACCGAGATCACGAACGAGAACAGCTTTCTCTACAACACAGGGCCGATCGAGTCGCTTGACAGCAAGAACTGGAACCGGCGGCAGTTCTACAAGCTGACCCGGGTGACCGACGGCAAGGAGCACGTGCTGGCGCACAAGCTGCCCTGCCCGCCGTGCAACGTCGGGCCGCTGTCCATCCCGAAGTACAACGACCTGGTCCGGCAGGCGACGTACAAGCTGTCGACGGGGGAGAAGGTGTTCGCCGGGCAGCGTGCGGACGGCTTCTTCGTCGACCTGGGCGCGATCTTCGACCTGGGTACGCTGCGGCCGTTCCAGCAGTTGCACGTGGCCGGCAAGAAGCTGTTCAAGACCGAGGGCGAGCCGGTCAACTCGGTGGACCGGATGAACGTGCACAGCATCGCGGTGCAGGTGCCGCTGAGCAAGGTGCGCCGCAAGGCCAGCCGGTACGGCGCGGGCGACCGGGCCTCGACGATCGGGGTGTGGACGACCGCCTCCCGGCAGCAGGTACGGGTGCTCGGCGACAAGGTCGCCGCGGACTCCGCCGTCGGCCCGTGGACCCAGGTGTCCCGGTTGGGCAATCCGCTGTTCAACGAGGTCATCGTGCCGATGTCCAAGAAGGACCTGTGGAACACGCTGCCGCCGACCGAGGACAAGCGGTTCGCCCGGTTCGTCGAGCAGCCGGAGCTGGCCGCATTGCTGCCGGTGCTCTACCCGGGGGTCTTCCCCAACCTGGACGCGCTCAACAAGTCCAAGAAGCCCCGGGCCGACCTGGTCGCCATCCTGCTCACCGGCATCCCGTCCGGGCTGATCGACGGCTTCACCAACCTCACCGGTGACGTGCAGGCCGACATGCTGCGGCTGAACACCGCGATCAAGCCGAGCAGCAGGCCGAACCAGTTCGGTCTGCTCGGGGGCGACCTGGCCGGCTTCCCCAACGGCCGCCGGGTCGTCGACGACGTGGTGAGCATCGCGCTGCGGGCGGTGGCCGGGGTGACCGTGCCACTGGTGGACAAGAAGTTCACGCCGGACGCGGCGGCCGGCGCGGTCACTCCGGGGTTGAGTGCTGCCGACGTGACGGCGCCCTTCCTGCGGGACTTCCCCTTCCTCGGCACGCCGTACGACGGGTTCAACAACCCGCCCGCGGCGAACTCCTGACCGGACGGAGACCGGCGTGAGCGGACACCACCACCATCACCATCAGTACGGGCCGACGGAGAGCGGCACCGTGATGCTCGACGTCGGGGGCGAGACCGGTGCTCTGATCATCTACACCGGACGTGACCTGCACGGTCGGGAGATCGAGATCAGCCGGGTCGACCAGGACGGCGCGGTACGCACGCACTCGGCCGTGCGAGAGCGGATCGTCCGGGACGGGGTGTTCCACAGTGCGGTCTACCCGGACCTGACGGCGGGCCTGTATACCGTCTGGTGGGACGAGGAGACGCCCGCAGGGGCCATCTCCGTCGACGGTGGGGCGATCGCCGAATTCGTCTGGCCGAGCAGCCCACCACGGTCGGTCTGAGCGCCACGACAACCCACCGACCCGAGCGCCCCGTCCACATTGTGGACGGGGCGCTGTCGGCTTTTCCGGCTCGACGAGCGGTCCGGGGCCAACCGCGTTAACCTGTCCCCCACCATGCTCATGATCTTGGCGGGTCGACTGCGCGGAGTGTCCGTCGGCGTGCTCCGACGGCGTCCGGGGCGGCGACGCCACAGCAGAAATCTGGGGCAACTCGCCGGACGGGGCGTTACTCGCCCGGGGTCTGAATCGATAGGGCAGGTTGCGAGGGCCGGATGGTCCGGGTGACCGTCCGGTGGCATGTCGGGAGAGCGACTCCATTATCAAGTCCGGCTTGACGGCGCACGCATTACACGCGTGTAATTTCGATGGGGTTGTTCGCGCGGAACGCAACAAATAGGGACCGGACGGACAAGCACGCCTTTCGCGTGGGGGGTCGCAGCGGCGGTGACGTCGGTGCGCGACAAGGAGGCATCTGATGGACGGCCAGCTTGAGGTGGCCGACCTGCTCGGAAACGCGCCGGAGTGGCAGGAGCGGGCGCTGTGCTCGCAGACCGACCCGGAAGCGTTCTTTCCCGAGAAGGGCGGCTCGACCCGCGAGGCGAAACGGATCTGCTCGCGGTGCGAGGTCAAGACGGAGTGCCTCGAATACGCTCTCGGGCACGACGAGCGGTTCGGGATCTGGGGCGGGCTCTCCGAACGGGAGCGGCGCAAGCTCAAGCGGCGGGCCGCCTGAGTCGAAGGGCCGGGCCGGGGCGGTGGGGGCCGCCCGGCTCACGCCCGACGAGGTCGCGGGGGTGACCGACGTCGGAGCGGTGCAGTGGTCGCGCGTCGGCGCGGTGGTCGTGTCCGGCCGCGGTGCGGTGGGTCGTGGCCGGTCGCGGTGCGGTGGGTCGTGTCCGGTCGCGCGGGTCAGGCCAGCTCGTCCGGGTCGACCCCGAGCAGGTTCGCCACCTGTTCGATGATCACGTCATGAACGAGGTCGGCCAGGTCCTCGCGGTCCATCGCGCGGAACTCCAACGGCCGGCGGTAGAGCACGATCCGGGGCGGCACCTCCTGCCGCTGCCCCGGCCGGCCGGGCAGCAGCCGGGCCAGCGGCACCTCGCCGTCCTCCAGGACGTCGGAGTCGTAGACGTTCAGGTCGGGTGGGACGTCCTCGACGGCGAACTCGACCCCGGCCAGTTCCTTGGCGAACCGGCGCTCCAGGGTTTCCACGGTGTCCAGTACCAGGTCGTCGAAGATCTCGGCCTTGGTCCGGGCCAGTGGCACTGTCGCCGGCACCAGCCGCCCGCGCAGGCCACGTCCGTGGCGGTCGCGGTGGTTGCGCCGGCCGGAGCCGGGGCGGCGGTGTTCCGGGCTCGTCATGAGGCAAAGGGTAGTCCTCAGCCCGGTCCGGCCCACGGCAGCGCCTGTCGACGGGCGCGGCGGAAGCACCAGGTGCGAATTGTGATCACGGTGACGGGCGTGTCGCAAAGCGAACCGGTGCGTCGGACCCGGTAATGGGGATACCCTGCCGCACGTGAGGTCACCACGGCGCTGCTCCCGTAACGCCTGCCCCCGGCAAGCGGTTGCCACATTGACCTATGTCTACAACGAGTCGACCGCCGTCGTGGGCCCGTTGGCGGCCTTCGCCGAGCCGCACACCTACGACCTGTGTGAGCAGCACGCGCGAAGCCTGACCGCCCCCCGGGGCTGGGACGTCGTGCGGCACGAGGGCGAGTTCGAGCCCCCGCCGCCCACCACGGACGACCTGGTCGCCCTGGCCGAGGCCGTCCGCGAGGCAGCCCGCCCGGTCGCCCCCCGCCCACCCCAGGAC
>NZ_JBTMMT010000096.1:0-17110 GCF_055517075.1 Micromonospora sp. DSM 43699 | reverse complement strand
GCATCAGGCCGGCGGGCCGGGCGATGACCGCGCGTAGTGCGCTGTGGCGGACCAGTTCGGCGCGGACCCGGCGGCCTGCGGGGGGTGCGGAGGGCGGCGGCACGGCGGGCGCGGTCGACGGCGGCGGGCAGGGCCGCGATGAGGGCGTCGACGTCGGCGGGGGTGCTGGTGTGGCCGAGGGTGAAGCGCAGCGAGGAGCGGGCCCGGTCGTGGTTGGCGCCCATCGCGAGCAGGACGTGGCTGGGCTGGGCCACTCCGGCGGAGCAGGCCGAGCCGGTGGAGCAGGCGATGCCCTGGGCGTCGAGCAGGAGCAGCAGGGCGTCTCCCTCGCAGCCGGGGAAGGAGAAGTGCGCGTTGCCGGGTAGCCGGTCGACGGGGTCACCGTTGAACACCACCTCGGGCACCGCCTCCCGGACCCGTCGCACGAGGTCGTCGCGGAGCGCGGCCACCCGGGTCGCGTACTCCTGCTGGCTCTTGACCGCCGTCTCGACGGCGACGGCGAAGGCGACGATGCCGGCGGTGTCCAGGGTGCCGGAACGGACGTCCCGCTCCTGCCCGCCGCCGTGCAGCAGCGGGGTGGCGACGACGTCCCGGGCGAGCAGCAACGCGCCGACCCCGGTCGGACCGCCGAGCTTGTGCCCGGTCACGGTGAGCGCGGAGACCCCGCTGGCCGCGAAGTCGACGGCCACCTGGCCGACCGCCTGCACGGCGTCGGTGTGGAACGGCACCCCGTGTTCGGCGGCGACGGCGGCCAGTTCGGCCACCGGCTGTACGGTGCCGACCTCGTTGTTGGCCCACATCGCGGTCACCACGGCGACCCGGTCGGCCTGCTCGGCCAACTGTGCGCGGAGAAGTTCCGGGTCGAGCCGGCCGGAGGCGTCCGCCGGCAACCAGTCGACCTCGGCGCCCTCCTGGTCGGCCAGCCAGTCGACCGCGTCCAGGACGGCGTGGTGTTCCACCGCGCTGGAGACCACCCGGACCCGGTCGGGCCGGTCGGCCCGCCGGGCCCAGAAGATGCCCTTGACGGCGAGGTTGTCACTCTCCGTGCCGCCGCCGGTGAAGATGACCTCGGACGGGCGGGCACCCAGCACCGCGGCCACCCGTTCGCGGGACTCTTCCACCCGACGCCGGGCACGCCGGCCCGCCGCGTGCAGCGACGACGCGTTGCCGACCTCGCGGGCGATGGCGACGTACGCCGCCAACGCCTCGTCGAGCATCGGGGTGGTCGCCGCGTGATCCAGGTATGCCATCACCGTTCAGCGTAACGGCCGGGGCACGGTCCGCCAGATCCCGGACCACCCGTACCGAAGCGTGGATCGGTGCGGCGGCGGGCCGGGCGTCCGGACCGGACGGGAGAGGGACCGGACGGGAGAGGGACCGGGCGACGCAGGAACCGGGCCGGGGTACGGCCGGACCGGGATCGGGGTCGATCCCGGTCCGGCCCGGCATCAGGCCGGTACGGCCGTGACGACGATGTTGTCCCGGTAGTGCCGGGTCTTCGGGTCGAACGGGCCACCGCAGGTGATCAACGTGAGGCGCGGTCTGCCGTCCCGGGCGAAGTACCGGTCCAGCGGGATCTTCGTCTTGACGTACTCCTCGCGGGCGACGACCCGGTAGGCGCGCTGTTTCCCGTCCGCGCCGGTGGCGGTGAGGGCGTCTCCCTGGTCCAGCTCGCGGAGCCGGAAGAACGCCCCCTTGCCCTGTTCGGAGCTGTCGACGTGGCCGGCGATCACCACCGAGCCGGCGTCGGCCTCCAGCCCGGGGCCGTACCGGTACCAGCCGATCTGGTCCACGCTCGGCGGGACGTCGAACTCGTCGGTCCGGGTGTCGACGCCCACCGGGTTGACCGTGGCGGTGACGTCGATCGCCGGGATACGCAGCTTCACCGGCGGGACGGTCCGCTCGCCGGTCGGCAGGTCACCGGCGGTCACCGGCACCGACGGGCCACCACCGGTCCCGGCCGTCGGGCTCGGCGGGTTGCTGCTGGCCAGCGCCGCCGCCTCGTCGGCGCCGACGTCCCCGGCCGGCTGTGATCCGCACGCCACCCCGGTGGCGACGACGAGCGCGGCGACGCCGGCGGCCATCGCCGCCAGCGCCCCGCGGTTACGCACCGTCACCGGCGACCGGTCCGAGCGGTGGCCACCCGGGCCCCGCCACCGACCAGCAGCAGTACGCCGGCACCGGCCAGCACGTACCACCAGGTGTCCACGCCGGTGCCGGCCTGTCCGCCGCTGCCGCTGGGCACCCCGCCCGGTGCGGAGTGCAGACCGGTGATGGTCTGGGCGACCAGGTCGAGGTTCTTGGCCTCGGCGGAACCGATCGCGTAGACGATGGTGGCGGTGCCCTCCTTGAGGTTCAGGTCCGCCGGGCCGATCGCCACGGTGTCGGTGCCGGCCAGCACCACGTCGGCCTTGACGGTGCCCGCGTCGACGTCCGCCTTGGCCTCCTTCGGGTTGGTCAGCCCCTCGAAGACCGGCTTGCCACCGGCCCGGACGTCCACCGCCGGGGCGGCGGCGGTGTGCCGGACGATGAGCCGGGCCTTGCCGGCGGCCAGCTTGGCGGTGTCGTTCACGAACGGCGTGATCTGCGGCTTGCCGTCCGCGCTGAGGTGTGCGGCGAGGCTGATGTTCGCGCCGCCGGGCACCTCGGCGTCGTCGACGCTGAGGATCGCGCTGCCGATCGGCTCGCCCGGCTTGGTCAGGGCGATGTCGTACTCGCCCTCGGGCAGGGTCAGCGGGCCGGCGACGTCACCGGGCTTGAAGTTGTCGAGGGTCTTCTTGCCGTTGACGTAGACGTCGACGGGGGTGTCCGGAATGCCGTGCACGACGGAGACCTTGGCCGAGGCGGCGTACGCCGGACCCGTGGTCGCGGCGCCGACGCCCGCGAAGGCCAGGGCGGCCACCGCGCCGCCTGCGGCGACCCGACGGAAGATAGCGAGCTGCATGTCTGCCTCCTGGTGATTGGTGCTGGTTCGTCAGGTCTGGCTTGCAGAACGGGTTACGCCGCCCGTCCCGCCGTCGGATGCAGCCGCACACCTGTTTCTTTTTCTTCGTCCGGGGTGCATCCGGAGCCGCAGGCGGCGACGAAGAGCAGGTGAGACGAGTGGAGGCGGACACGGACCGGGAGAGTGGGGCGACGGCTGTGGGAGCTACAGTCGGGCATGCCCCAGGGAAGGCGACCCGCCCGGTGACAGCGGTGGGAACAGCAGGACAGGACCCCGACCCCGCACCCCCGGACGAGCTGGCCGCGCGCTTCCGGGCGGGCGACGAGAGTGCGCTGCGGGAGGCGTACGACCGGTTCGGCCGGGCCGTGCTCCACCTGGCCACCAGCACGCTTGCCAACCGCAGCGACGCGGAGGACGTGACCCAGGCGACGTTCGTCGCCGCCTGGCTGGGACGGGACACCTTCGACCCGGCCAAGGGCTCGTTGATCGGCTGGCTGCTCGGTATCGGCCGGCGCAAGGTGGTCGACCGGCTGCGTGCCTCGGCCCGGGAGAACCGGGTGGTGGAGACCGTCCGCCAACTGCCCGAGCCGGTCGCCACCGGCGGGGACCCGGACACCGTGGTCGACCGGCTGGTGATCGCCGACGAGCTGGCCCGGCTCCCGGACGACCAGCGGCGGATGCTGGAGCTGGCCTTCTACGACGACCTGACCCACCAGCAGATCTCGACGGTGACCGGGGTGCCGCTGGGCACGGTCAAGAGCCACATCAGACGGGGCATGGCGAGCTTGAAACGCAGATGGGAGGTGGACGGTGCCGCACCTGGAGCACGACCGGCTGGTCTTTCTGGCGCTCGGTGAGAGCGAGGCGGGCCACGGTGAGACCGACCACCTCGAGGCGTGTGCGACCTGCCGCGACGAGCTGGATACCCTCCGGCACGTCGCCGGGTTGGGCGCGGACACCCAGGGCCTGCACGCCCTACCCGACCCGCCGGCGCACGTCTGGGCGGGCATCCTGGCCGAACTGGACGCCGTCGAGGAGGTGCCGTCCCTGGCCGAGGCCCACCGCGGTGGCCTTGAGCAGGGCCATTCCGCAGTACGCCCGGGAGAGCCGTCACCGCAGGCCGAGGGCCGACCCGGTTCCCCCCACCGGCAGCCGTCACCGGTGACCGGTGACCGGCCGGACGCCCGTCGAGGGCAGTCGCCGTACCCGGGCGGGGAGCGGCCCGGACCACGACCGGCGGTCCGCTCCCGACGGGGCCGACGGTGGCCGCGCTGGGCGACCACCGTCGTCACGGCGACCGCCGCCGCCGCGATCGCGGTGCTCGGCACCGTCGCCGTCCTCGGCGACCGGGGCGGACCCGCGCCCCGGCAGGCCGTGCTGGCCAGCGCGCCACTTGCCGCGTACGGCAACACGCCGAAGGACGCCAACGGTGACGCCCGGGTCTTCGCCGACGGACGACTACATCTGCACGTCGCGAATCTCCCGGACGTTCCGGGGTACTACGAGGTCTGGCTGATCAATCCGACGACCATGGAGATGTTCTCGGTGGGTGTGCTGCGCGGCGGTTCGGGCGACGCGCTGCTGCCCCTGCCCCCGAACGTCGATCTAGAGGCGTACTCGGTGGTCGACGTCTCTGCCGAGCGGTACGACAACCAGCCCGCCCACTCCGGCGACAGCCTGCTGAGGGGCACCCTGACGGGCTGATCGGTGGGCCGGCTCAGCTCCCCGGCCCGCCGATCAGCTCCCCTCCCCGCACCCGCAACGAGCGAGCCGCCGCCCGGAACTCCGGACGGCGGCTCCAGGCTGACCCGGTCGGGTCACTTGCGCTTGCGGATCTCCTCGGCGGCCTGCGGGACGATCTTGAACAGGTCGCCCACCACCCCATAGTCGGCCAGCTCGAAGATCGGGGCCTCGCCGTCCTTGTTCACGGCGACGATCGTCTTCGAGGTCTGCATGCCGGCCCGGTGCTGGATCGCGCCGGAGATGCCCAGCGCGACGTAGAGCTGCGGGGAGACGGTCTTGCCGGTCTGCCCGACCTGGAACTGGTGCGGGTAGTAGCCGGAGTCGACCGCCGCCCGGGACGCCCCGACGGCACCGCCGAGCAGGTCGGCGAACTCCTCGACCAGCTTGAAGTTGTCGGCGTTGCCGACCCCGCGACCGCCGGAGACGACGATGCCGGCCTCGGTCAGCTCGGGGCGGGAGCCCTTCTGCTCGGCCACCCGCTCGACGATCCGGGCCAGCTTGTCGGTGTCGGTGACCGCCACGGTGAGCTGTTCGACGGCCGGGGTGGCCGCCGCCGGGGTCGGGGTGACCGAGTTCGGCCGTACGGTGACCAGCGGCAGGCCCTTGGTGACCTTGGACTTGACGATGGTGGAGCCGGCGAAGGCGATCTGGGTGGCGGTGCCGTCGGCGTCGAGGCCGACCACGTCGGTGAGGATGCCGTTGTCCAGCTTGACGGCCAGCCGGGCGGCGATCTCCTTGCCCTCCTGGGCCGACGCGAGCAGGACGGCCGCCGGCTGCACCCGGTTGACCAGTTCGGCGAGCACTGTCGCCTTGGGGGCCACCAGGTGACCGTCGATCTCCTCGCTCTCGGCGGCGTAGATCTTCTCCGCGCCGTACTCACCGAGCTTGGCGCTCAGCGCCTCGGCGGCACCGGCGCCACCGAGCACCACGGCGCTCGGGGTGCCCAGTTCGCGGGCGAGGGTGAGCATCTCCAGGGTGACCTTCTTGACGCCGAATTCCCTGGTGGCTTCGACGACGACGATTACCTCAGCCATGTCCGGACCCCTCACACGAACTTCTCGGTGGCGAGGAACTCGACCAGCTTGACGCCGCCCTCGCCCTCGTCGGTGATCTTGGCACCGCCGGAGCGCGGCGGACGCTTGGTGTGCTCGACGACGGCACTCGTCGCCCCCTCGAAACCCACCTCGGTTGGCGCGACGCCCAGGTCAGCCAGGGAGAGCGTGCGCACCGGCTTCTTCTTGGCGGCCATGATGCCCTTGAAGGAGGGGTAGCGCGGCTCGTTGATGGTGTCCCAGACGGAGACCACGGCCGGCGTCGACGCGGTGACCACCTCGTAGCCCTCCTCGGTCTGCCGCTCGACGGTCAGCGTGCCGCCGTCGACGGTGAGCTTGCGCGCGCCGGTGAGTGCGGCGACCCCCAGCCGCTCGGCGAGCATGTGCGGCATGACCTGCACCCGGCCGTCGGTCGACTCGGCCCCGCAGATCACCAGGTCGGCGCTCAGTTGCCCGAGCGCGGCGGCGAGCACCTTCGAGGTGGCCACGGCACAGGACCCGTGCAGGGCGTCGTCGAGGACGTGCACGGCGGAGTCCGGCCCCATCGAGAGCGCCTTGCGGATCGACTCGGTGGCCCGGTCCGGTCCCATGGTCAGGATGGTGACCTCGCCCCCGTGCGCCTCCTTGATCTTCAGCGCCTCCTCGATGGCGTACTCGTCCATCTCGTTGATCACGTTGTTCGCCGAACCGCGGTCGACGGTGTTGTCGTCAGCACGCAGGTTGCGGTCCGCGCCCGAATCAGGCACCTGCTTGACGAGTACGACGATGTTCATCGCGATTCGACGACCCTCCTGTTGGTGGTGTGCGATCTGCTCGCCCGGTCACGGGCGGAGCTTCGCGCGTCCGTTGACGCCCGGTCAACCGCGGGCGGTTGTGCAGTTGCCCACGACCACCATGTTACCTGCCAGTAGCTTACCCCGCCGACCACCCACCGTGACACAGCTCACCCGCGACGGCGCGACGTAGGCCCCTGCCCGGCAGGCGTCGCCACATCGCCGATCCGGCGGCGTGACGCGGATGGCTAGGCCGGCTCGGCCAGGGCGGTCCGGATCCGCGCGATGGTCTCCGCCTCGGCCGCCGTCACCCCGCGGTGCGCGCGGGCCACCTGCTCCGCCGCGGCCAACACCAGCTCGCGGTACGCGGACAGATCGGCCGGTGACTTCGCCCGCAGGATGTCCACCGCGCGAACCAGCGCCGGCAGCACCACCGACTCGACCTCCAGGGTCGAGTCCCGGGGCAGCCGGGGCAACGAGCCGCCGGTGAGCGCCTCCTTCACCAGCCCGCTGGCCCCGGCGAACGCCCCGGAGGCGGCGAAGCTCTCCCGGATCATCGCGAACACGCCGGGATCGGCGTTCGACACCAGGAAGACCGCCCCGAAGGCGCCCGTCTTGAGGACCTGCTGCTCGTCGTCCGTCAACCGCTGCTCCATCATCACGGAGTGTAGACGTAGGGGGTGGTCGTGGTGACCGGGACGAAGCCGAGTCGTTCCAGGATCGGCCGACTGTCCTCCGAGGCGTCCACCTGCAACAGCGTCTTGCCCCGCTGGTCGGCCAGCCGGGCCCGGTAGGTCACCAGCGCCCGGTAGACGCCCCGGTGCCGCCACTCTTCGAGGGTCGAGCCTCCCCACAGGCTGGCGAAGCCGGTGCCGTTCAGGTAGCGCACCCAGCCGGCACTGACCGCCGTCTCCCCCACCTCGGCCACCACCACGGTGATCGACTGCGGGTCCGCCTCGATCTCCCGGGCCAGGCCGGTGACAAGGTGCGATCGGTCGCTACGCCAGACCTCCTCCTCCATCGCGGCGATCCGCTCCAGGTCGACCCGGCTGGTGACCTCGCGCAGCCGTACCCCTTCGGGCAGCACCGGGACGGCGCCGGCCAGCGGCGCGACCGGCCCGATCAGGACGGTCTCCCGGTCCTCCGGCACGAAGCCGGCGGCCCGCAGCCGGTCCGGCAGGTCGGCAGGCTCGTCGTGGCTGTTGTGTTTCCACTCCACCGACTCCCCGCGCTGCCGGAACAGCTCGACCTGCCGGGCGATCAACGCGTCCAGCTCCGGCCCGGCCAGCCCGTCCAGGGTGCGGTAGGTGAGGAATCCGCCGTGGTCCAGGCCCAGCACCCGCACCAGCGGCCCGTCCCGCTCGACTGTCACGCCGGCTGGGACCGGGTCGGGGATCTCCGGGCGGATCTGCCGGTCGTAGGTGTCGCGCAGGGTGGTGGCGTCAAGATCGGTCATCGCTCCAGGCTAGGCCGACCGTAAAGCGGATAATCGGCCTCGTGTGGCAGGCGATCAGACGGTGGTTCGACCCGTCGGACCTCGACTCGGTGGGCACCACCCCCGACTACCGATTCTCGCTGGCCAACGAACGGACCTTCCTCGCCTGGCTGCGCACCGGGTTGGCGCTGATCGCCGGTGGGCTGGCCGCCGCCCAGTTCCTCCCGCCGCTACCGCTGCGACATCTGCGCGAGGTGATCGCCGTGGCGTTGCTGCTGCTCGGCGGCACCGTCGCGGTCAGGGCGGTGGACCACTGGTCGCGTACCGAACGGGCCATCAGGCTCGGCGAACGCCTGCCGGCCTCGCGGTTTCCGGCGGTCCTCGCCCTGGTCGTGGCGGTGGGCGCGCTGCTGCTGGTGGTGGCCGTGCTCGTCCGGGGGGTGAGCGGTCGGTGACCGGCGGCCCGGCGCGCGGGGGTCACCCCGGTGGTGGCGATCCCGGCCTGCAACCCGAGCGCACCGGGCTGGCCTGGCGGCGTACCGCGCTGGCGTTCACCGTGGTGACCGTGCTCGCGGTCCGGTTGGCGCTCACCGGCGACACGCCCGGCGCGTTGCTCGCCGGGGTGACCGTGCTGACCTGGTGGACGACGCTGGTGGTCACCTGGGGACGGGCCACCGGTCGCCGCCGGGCCCGGATCGACGGCCGGGCCGTTCCGCTGGTGGCCCTCGGTACGGCGGTCCTGGCACTGCTCTGCGTGTCGCTGGTGCTGCGTGGGGTGTGGTGACGCGCGACGCTGCGTCATGATGGGGGCATGGCCCGGCTCTACGTGCTGTTGTTCCTGATCCAGGTGGTGCTCGCCGCCTGCGCGCTGATCAGTTGTCTGTCCGCCGACGACGGCGCGGTCCGCGGGCTGCCCCGGTTCGCCTGGGTGTTGATCATCCTGGTCCTCCCGCTGGTCGGCTCGATCGCCTGGTTCCTCGTCGGTCGTCCCGCCCCCGAGGGTGACCGCCGACGGGGCCGGTCGTCCGGCCCCGGCTCGCGGCGGCCCCTCGCGCCCGACGACGACCCGGAGTTCCTGAAGTCGATCGACGAGCGGGCGCACCGCGACGACCACGCCCTCTTCCAGCGTTGGGAGGAGGACCTCCGCCGCCGGGAGGACGGCCTGCGCCGCCACGACGGCCGGAGTTCTCCCGCCGACGCGTCGCCCGGTGACCACGTACCGCCCGCCGAACGCCCGCCCGCCGAGCACCCACCCACCACGGACCGGACGTCGCCCCGGGAGGACGCCGCACCCCGCGACGGTGAACGGCCCCGTGAGGGCGACCGACCCGAGATCTGACTCGCCGGGGTCACCCCGGTCCACGGGCGGCCATCCCGGCCGCCCGTGGCACGTCGCGTCGGCCGCCCGTGCCGGTCAGGCCGCAGGTGGCACGTCGGCGTCCGGGGTCAGACCCGGCGCCGCAGGCCCCGCACCGCGAGCGGGGCGAAGACGGCGGCGATGGCGACCGCCCAGAGCAGCGACTGGAGCACCGGCCCGGCGACCGGGCCGCCGACCAGCAGGCCGCGCAGCGCGTTCGCCAGGATGGTCACCGGATTGACCTCGACCCAGTGCTGGAGCCAGGACGGCATCGTCTCGGTCGGTACGAAGGCGTTGCTGGTGAAGCTGAGCGGGAAGATCACGGTGAAGCCGAAGATCTGCACCTTGTCCGGCTCGCTGACCAGCACCCCGACCAGCACCGACATCCAGGCGGCGGCGAGCGAGAAGACCAGCAGCAGGGCGAATGCGCCGAGCAGGCCGAACAGGCCGTTGCCGAGCCGGAAGCCGAGGATCATCCCGACGCCGAGCAGCAGGGTCAGCGACCAGGCCTGCTTGACAGTGTCGGCGACGATCCGGCCGGCGAGCGGGGACCAGCGGGCGACCGGCAGCGACCGCAACCTGTCGAAGACACCCTTGGTGAGATCCTGGTTGAGCCCGAAGCCGGTGGTCATCGTGGCGAAGAACGCGTTCTGCACGATGATGCCGGGCAGCGCGAAGGTGAGGTACTCCCCCGGGCTGCCGGAGATCGCCCCACCGAAGACGTAGGTGAAGAGCAGCACGAACATCACCGGTTGGATGCTCAGGTCGAGCAGTTCCATCGGATTGTGTTTGATCTGCACCAGGCTGCGCCAGGCCAGCGTGCCGGTGTGCCGCAGGCCCGCGGTCGGGCCGAGTCGGCGGGCCGGCGCGGGTCGGGCCGACGGGGCGACGACGGTCGCGGCGGTCATGCCGGGCTCCCTTCCAGGATGTCGGCGGTGTCGGTGGTGTCGGTGGTATCGTCGTCGGCCCGGTGGCCGGTGAGGGAGAGGAACACCTCGTCGAGGCTGGACCCGCGCAGGGCCAGCTCGGCGACGTGCACCTCGGCGTCGTCGAGCCGGCGGACCACGGCGGGCAGTGTGCCCGGCCCGTCGACCGGCGCGCTGACCGTCGTCTGGTTGACCTCCGGGGCGACCCCGGTCACCTCGCTGACGACGGCGAGCACGGTCGGCAGGTCGGTGGCCTCGACCGGCCGGACGGTGAGCACCTGGCCGCCGGTCTTGGCCTTCAGCTCCTGCGGACTGCCCTGGGCGATCACCCGACCGTGGTCGACCACCGCGATCTCGTCGGCCAACTGGTCGGCCTCCTCCAGGTACTGCGTGGTCAGCAGCACGGTCACCCCCTCGGCGACCAGGCCCCGGACGATGTCCCACAGGTCGTTGCGGCTGCGCGGATCGAGCCCGGTGGTCGGCTCGTCGAGGAAGAGCACCTGCGGCCGGCCGACCAGGCTGGCCGCCAGGTCGAGCCGGCGGCGCATGCCACCGGAGTAGGTCTTGGCGGCCCGGCCGGCGGCGTCGGTGAGCTGGAACCCGGCCAGCAACTCGGCGGCCCGGTCCCGGGCGGCCCGCCGGGACAGGCCCAGCAGTCGACCGATGAGCAGCAGGTTCTCGGTGCCGGTCAGGTTCTCGTCGACCGAGGCGTACTGACCGGTGAGGCCGATCAGCTGGCGGACCCGGTGGGCGTCGCGGCGCACGTCGTACCCGCCGACGGTGGCGTGGCCCTCGTCGGCGGTGAGCAGGGTGGCGAGCACCCTTACCGCGGTGGTCTTGCCGGCGCCGTTGGGGCCCAGCAGCCCGAAGACCGTCCCGGTGGGGACCTCCAGGTCGACCCCGGCCAGGGCGGTGGTGGTGCCGAAGCGGCGCACCAGCCCCTCGGCGCGGATGGCGTATGTCATCAGAACTCCCGTCGTTATCGCTGGATCGTCCAACGATGGGCGAGGGGTCTGACGTTACGTGTATCGCCGCCGACATTCCGCCGATTTATCCGCGCGGCAGAACACGACCGCCGTCCGAGGTCCGCCGGTCGGCGGAGGCGCGGTCAGGCCAGATTCGACGAACGCGGGTACGCGTCGGCCGGATCGGTGAGCACATTGACCAGGTACGGCACCCCCGCGTCGAACGCCCGCCCCAGGGCCGGGCCGAGATCGGCCGCCTTCGCCACCGTCTCCCCGGCACCGCCGAGCGCCTCGACCACGTGGTCGTAGCGCAGCTCGGGCTGGAGGTCGGCGGCGACGTCGTAGCCGTACATGGCCCGCATCGGGTGCTTCTCCAGCCCCCAGATGCCGTTGTTGCCGACCACGATCACCACCGGCAGCCGCTGCCGGACCAGCGACTCCACGTCCATCAGCGAGAAGCCGGCCGCGCCGTCGCCCATCAGCACGCAGATCTGCCGGTCGGGGTGGCTGACCCGGGCCCCCATCGCATAGCCCAGGCCGGTGCCGAGGCAGCCGTACGGGCCGGGGTCGAGCCAGGTGCCGGGCTGCGACGGCTCCAGGTAGCGGCCGGCGTACGAGACGAAGTCACCGCCGTCGCCGATGGTGATCGCGTCCGGGGCGAGGGCCCGGCGCAGCTCGCCGTAGACCCGGGCCGGGCGGATCGGGTCGGTCTCGGCGGCCATCTCGCCGGCGTCGCGCGCCTTCGCCGCGTCCTCGGCGGTCCGCAGCTGGGCGATCCAGTCGGTGTGGTCGGCCCGGTCGCCGGGGTGCCCGGCGAACGCGGACAGGATCAGCCGCAGGTCACCGGCGGGGCTGGCGGCCGGCTGGACGTGCCCGGCCCGCTGGGTGGGTGCGTCGACGACGTGCACCACCGCCGCGTCGCCGAAGTCGCCGAAGCCGAGCCGGAAATCCAGCGGGGTGCCGACGACGACCACCACGTCGGCGTCGTTCAGCGCGACCCGACGGGCCTTGGCGAAGGCGAGCGGGTGCTGCGGCGGTAGTGCGCCGCGCCCCATGCCGTTGGTGAAGACCGGCACCTGCAACGCCTCGGCGGCCTCGCGGAGCGCGGCGACGGCGTCACCGGCGTACACGTCGGAGCCGGCGACGATCACCGGACGGGTGGCGGCGGCGATCATTCGGGCCGCCTTCGTCACCTCGTCCGGGTCGGGTTCGATCGGCGCGACAGGCGTCGGGGCGGGCAGCTCGGCGTCGCCGACGGAGAAGACCGCCTCCAGCGGGAAGTCGAGGAAGACCGGCCCCCGGTGCGGGGTGAGCGCGGTGGTCAGCGCGGCGGAGACCGCCCGGGGGATGTCGTCGGCGGTGAAGACCGTCTCGGCGTGCTTGGTGACCGGGGCGACGAGCGGCAGGTGGTCCATCTCCTGGAGGCTGCCTGCGCCCCACCGGAACTGCGGGGCCCGACCGCCCAGCACCAGCACCGGTGAGGCGTTGAAATAGGCGCTGGTCAGGCCGGAGATGCCGTTGGTGACGCCCGGACCGGCGGTGAGCACGGCGAGGCCGGGGCGGCGCTGGAGCTTGGCCACCGCCTCGGCGGCGAAGACGGCGGACTGCTCGTGCCGGACGTCGTAGATCGGGAACCCGGTGGTGTGGGCGGCGTCGTAGAGCGGGAAGACGTGCCCGCCGGAGAGGGTGAACATCTCCCGTACGCCGTGCGCCCGCAGTGCCGCCAGCGCCAGCGCTCCGCCGTGGCCCTCGACCCGTTCCGTCATCGCCGCTCCCCTCGTCCGGTGACCCGGGGTCACACGCTACTGGCCGGTACGGAAGATGTGAACACTTCTCACCGTCCCGGGGGCCAAGCGGAGTGGACAGCCGCCCGGACCGGCGCGGACAGCCGGCCGGGTCCGACAGCCGGCCGGGATCAGCGGCCGGTGAAGTCGGGCCTGCGCTTCTCGACGAAGGCGGCCATGCCCTCGCGCCGGTCGTCGGTGGCGAACAGCGCGGCGAAGAGCTGACTCTCCCAGGCGAGGCCGGAGGTGAGATCCATGTCCAGGCCGGCGTCGACCGCCAGCTTCGCCGCCCGCAGCGCCTGCACCGGACCGGTCAGGTAGGGGCGCACCAGCGCGACGGCGGTGTCGTAGACCTCGGCCGCCGGGGCGACCCGGTCGGCCAGCCCGATCCGCAGCGCCTCCGCCGCGTCCACCATCCGGCCCGACATGATCAGATCCTTGGCGCGGGCCGGGCCGACCAGCCGGGCCAGCCGCTGGGTGCCGCCGGCGCCGGGGATGACGCCGAGCTTGATCTCCGGCTGACCGAGCTTGGCGTCCTCGGCCACCACCCGCCAGTCACAGGCCAGCGCCAGCTCGCAGCCGCCGCCGAGGGCGTACCCGGTGATCGCGGCCACCACCGGCTTGGGAATCCGGGCGAGCGCGCCGACGGCGCTGGAGAGGTCGGCGGCCCGCTCTGCCATGTCCACGTAGGACATCTCGGCCATCTCCTTGATGTCCGCGCCGGCGGCGAAGACCTTCTCCCCGCCGTACACGATGACGGCCCGGACGGCCGGGTCGGCGGTGGCCGCCGTCGCGGCGGCCCGCAACTCCTCCTGGACCTGCTTGTTGAGCGCGTTCATCGGTGGCCGCTCCAGCCGGATGGTGCCGATGCCGTCCCTGGTCTCCAGCCGCACGAACTCGCTCACGCCGCCCTCACTTCCTCGTCGAAGTCGCGTGCCAACCTTACGACCCGGGTCGTTGGGGTACGTAGTCTGGTGTTCGCCACCCGCGGTCGGGAGTCCAGCGATGATCACGTACTACGACGACCGGTCGGTGCAGGTCACCTCCGCCGCCATCCGGGTCGACGGTCGGGCCTTCCCGTTGGCCGAGATCGGCCTGGTCTGGCACCGCCGGGGCAGCCGCTCCTGGCGCGTGCTGGCCGGGCGGGGCGCGATCGGCGCGGCCCTGGCCGGGCCACTGGTGGCCGCGGCGCTCGGCATCGCGGTGGCCGTGTGGCTGCACCGCTCCCCCACCGTCACGCTCGCCGTCGTGGGGGCGTCGGTCCTGGTCGGGCTGGCTGTCGGGCCGATCGCCGACTTCCTCTTCAATCACCTGGACCGGTCCTACGACCGGGGCAGCCGGCAGCGCGAGCTGTGGATCCGCTGGCGGGACCGGCCCGTGCTGCTGCTGCGCACCGGCGACGCGCAGCGCTTCGGCCAGATCTACCGGGCGGTGCAGCGCGCGGTGGAGCACACCGGACCGCCACCCCGACCGGGGCACGACCCCGGGCCGCCCTCCCCGGCGGCGGCACCGCACACGATCGGCTCGACCGGCGGCAACCCGGGGCACGGCAACAGGCGGTAGCCGCCCCGCGTCACCCGCGCTATCGCACGGGCACACAGCGGCGCCGGTCGGCTGCGAACGGTTAGGGTTAGTGATGACCCTCTATTACCGGGACGACACGGTGCAGGTGACCTCCGAGTCGATCCGGGCCGGCGGGCAGGTCGTACGGCTCGCCGACGTGGCGTACGTCTGGCACGCCCGGGGAGCCACCACGATGGCCGTCCGGTCCCGGATCCTCGGGCGCGGTGTGCTGGTGCTGCTGCTCTCGCTGCCCCCGTTGATCGCGCTGGTCTGCGTGGTCTCGCTGCTCTGGTCCGCGCAGGACCGGGGCGAGTGGAAACCGGCCCTGCTCGTCCTGGCGGCCTGCGCCGTCGGGGTGCTCGCCCTGCTGCCCTTCCTGGAGCTGCCGCTGGGCTGGCTGGACCGCTCCTACGAACGCGGCAACCGGGTCAACGAACTGTGGGTGCAGCACCTCGGGCAGGAGGTGATGCTGCTGCGTACCCCCGACGCGTTGCGGTTCGGGCAGATCTACCGGGCCGTCCAGCGCGCGGTCGAACAGCAGGGCGAACCCCGGTGAGCACCCGGGGTGGCACGGTGGTCCCGCCGGTCGGCCCGGTCGCCGGCGGGCACCACTGGCCGGACCGGCGCACACTGGGTGACATGGCCATCCCCCTGCCCCGACCGACCGCCGTCGTCGGCCTCACCCGCTCCGCCCTCGACCAGGCGTTCGGTTCGGCCGCCTCGTTCGCCGCCGTGCCGGCCCGCGCCTTCGCCGTGCTGGACGGGGTGGAGGAGCTGCTGACCCGGATCAACGGGGTGGTGGACCGGATCGAGGACACCCTGGACCGGACCGACCGGGTGCTCACCGACGCCGAGAAGGCGGTCGGCGAGGTGGCGGTGATCACCACGGCGGCGGCCGTGGTGGTGGCGGAGGCCGAGCAGGTGTCGGGGGCGGCGGCCGGGGTGGTCGCCGCAGCCGGGCAGGTGTCCCGGGCCGCCGGCGTGGTGGTCGCCGAGGCCGAGGCGGTGGCCGGGCGGGCCGCCGGCACTGTGGTCGCCGCCGAGGGGGCAGCCACCGTCGCGGCCGAGCTGCTGGCCGCGTACGAGCCGGCGTTGCGGCGGGGTGCGCCGATGGCGAACCGGTTCGTGGCCGAACTGAGCCACGACGAGGTGGTTGCCGCGATCCGGCTCGTGGACGAGTTGCCGAGGCTGAAGGAGCACCTGACCTCGGACGTGCTGCCGATCCTGGCCACCCTGGACCGGGTCGGCCCGGACCTGCACGACCTGCTCGACGTGACCCGCGACCTCAAGCTCGCCGTCGCCGGCATTCCCGGCCTGGGGCTGCTGCGCCGCCGGGGCGAGCGGCTCGCCGAGGACCCCACGGACTGAGCCGCCGGAGTCGCCCGGCCCGGCGCAGAGGTCGGTGGACCCGGTCAGCACCCGGGTTCGCCGAACGACCGGCAGCCCGATGCGGCAGGCGGACCCTTGCGCCAGGCGGACCCTTGCGCCAGGCGGGCCGGTCAGCCGGTGAAGAGGGCGTCGATCTCGGCGCGGCTGGGAAGGGCCACGGACGCGCCGAACCGCCGGACGCAGGCCGCACCGGCCGCCGCCGCCCAGCGCACCGCGTCGACCACCTCGCGGCCCTCGCCCCAGGCCACCGCCAGGGCGGCGGTGAACGCGTCCCCGGCGGCGGTCGAGTCGACCACGTCCACCGCGACGGGCGGCACGTGCACGGCCTGCCCGTCCCGGTCGACGTACCAGGCCCCGTCGCCGCCGAGGGTGAGCACCGCCCGGGGCACCAGCGTCAGCAGCGCCTGCGGATCGTCCCGTCCGCTGCCGGTGAGCAGCTGCGCCTCGGTCTCGTTGACCACCAGCAGGTCCACCGCGGCGAGCAGTTCGGCGGGCACCTGCCGGGCCGGTGCGGCGTTGAGGATCACCCGGGTGCCGGCGGCACGGGCGGCCACCGCCGCCTGGGTCACCGTCTCGACCGGGATCTCCAGCTGGGCGACCAGCACGTCCGCCCCGCGTACGGCGTGCAGCTCGGCCTCGGTCAGGTCGGTGAAGGCGGCGTTCGCGCCGGGGGTGACCAGGATGGCGTTCTCACCGGCGGCGTTGACCATCACCAGCGCCACCCCGGACGCCCCGTAGACCACCCGCAGGTGACTGGCGTCCACCTGGGCGGCGGTGATCCGGGCCCGCAGGGTGACGCCGAACGAGTCGGAGCCCAGCGCGCCGAGGAAGGTGCAGGCGGCCCCGGCCCGGACGGCGGCGATCGCCTGGTTGGCGCCCTTCCCTCCGGGGACCATCATGAAGTCGTTGCCGAGCACCGTCTCCCCCGGCCGGGGCAGCTTCCCAGCGGCCCCCACCAGGTCCATGTTCGCGCTGCCCACCACGACGATCCGACTCTGCCGCACCCCGACCTCCCGCCGACACCACCACCAGCTCCCCGACGCCCCGCGCCAGGCACCCACACCCCAGCGAGTCTAAATCCCCCACACCCACCCTCCACCCCGTCGATCATGGACTTGTGGTGGCCGCAAAAGTGGCACAGAGGGGCGATCCCCCCACCACAAGTCCATGATCGACGCG
>NZ_JBTMMT010000095.1:0-17323 GCF_055517075.1 Micromonospora sp. DSM 43699 | reverse complement strand
GGGTGCGTGGTGGGGTGGGGGTGGTGGGGACGCCGGGGTGCGGCGTGGGTGCACGGGTTTACGGGCCGGGCTGCTAGCGTTCACCCGTGTCGCGGAGTCGTACCGAACGCCTGGTCAACCTGGTGATCTGTCTGCTGTCCACCAGGCGGTTCCTGACCGCCGCGCAGATCGCCGCGACGGTGCCCGGCTACGAGCACGATCCGGAGGACGCCAAGGAGCACGAGGCGTTCCAGCGTAAGTTCGAGCGGGACAAGGCCGAACTGCGCGAGCTGGGGGTGCCGTTGGAGACCGGGACGGCAAGCGTCTTCGACGCCGAGCCCGGTTACCGGATCGCCCACCGGGAGTACGCCCTGCCCGACATCCCGCTCGCACCGGACGAGGCCGCCGCGGTGGGCATCGCCGCCCGGTTGTGGCAGCACGCCGGGCTGGCCGCCGCCGCCTCCTCCGGGCTGGCCAAGCTGCGCGCGGCCGGGGTGGACGTCGACCCGCAGGCCACCCTGGGGCTGGAACCGATGGTCACCGTCGACCCGTCGTTCGCCCCGCTCACCGCCGCCGCCCGGGACCGCCGCGAGGTCACCTTCGACTACCGGGTGCCGGACCGGGACGCCCCGACCCGCCGCCGGTTGCAGCCGTGGGGGGTGGTCTGCTGGCGGGGTCGCTGGTATGTCGTCGGGCACGACCGGGACCGCGCGGCGACCCGCTGCTTCCGGCTCTCCCGGGTGGTCGGCGTGGTCCGGGCCACCGGTGCGCCGGGCGCCTACGACCCGCCCCCGGGGCTCGACCTGATCAGCCATGTCGCCCGCTGGTCCGGGCCGGTCGAGCGGACCGGCCGGGCCACCGTGCTGGCCGTCGCCGGCCGGGCCGCCGGTCTGCGCCGGTGGGCCGTGCAGAGCGTGCCCGGTCCGGACGGCGACCACCTGGTGCTGCCGTACGCCGATCCGGAGTCGCTGGCCGGCCAGCTCGTCGGCTACGGCCCGGACGTCCGGGTGCTGGAACCACCCGAGGTGCGGGACGCGGTGATCCAACGGCTCAAGGAGATCGCCGCCCGGCACGACGAGCTGGCCGTGGCCGGTGGTGCCCGATGACCCGCCCCGCCGCCCGCAGCGGCTCCCGTACCTCGGCCGACCGGCTGGCCCGGCTGCTGAACCTGGTGCCCTACCTGCTGGCCCGGCCGGGCATCGAGGTCGCCGAGGCCGCCGGTGACCTGGGTGTCACCGAACGGCAGCTACGCGAGGACCTGGAGCTGCTCTGGGTCTGCGGCCTGCCCGGCTACGGCCCGGGTGACCTGATCGACATGGCCTTCGACGGTGACCGGGTGACGATCACCTACGACGCCGGCATCGACCGGCCGCTGCGGCTCACCCCGGACGAGGCGTTGGCACTGGTGGTGGCGCTGCGGATGCTCGCCGAGACGCCGGGGGTGGCCAACCGGGAGGCGGTCGAGCGGGCCCTCGCCAAGATCGAGAACGCGGCCGGTGACCTGGTCGGTGCCCCGGTGGCGGTCCGGCTGCCCGGTGAGGGTCGACGGGAGCAGGAGCTGCGGGCCGCGGTGGAACGCCGTCGGGCGCTGCGGATCACCTACTACACCGCTGCCCGGGACGAGAGCACCGACCGCACCATCGACCCGCTGCGGATGCTGATGGTCGACGGCCGGGCGTACGTCGAAGCGTGGTGCCGCCGGGCCGAGGCGGTGCGGTTGTTCCGGGCCGACCGGATCGACGCGGTGGTCGAGCTGGACGAGCCGGCCGTGGTGCCGCCGCAGGCCCGACCGCACGACCTGCGCCAGGGGATCTTCCGCCCCGCCCCGGACCTGCCGCTGATCACGCTGCGGATCGGCCGGGGGGAACGGTGGATCACCGAGTACTACCCGTGCGAGCGGGTCGAGGTCGACGGCGACCGGTGGGTGGTGTCGCTGCGGGTGACCGATCTCGGCTGGGCCCGCCGCTTCGTGCTCGGGCTGGGGCCGGACGTCACGGTGGTCGCCCCGGCCGAGCTGGCCACCCAGGTACGCGCCCAGGCCGCCGCCGCGCTGGAGGCGTACGCCACCCCGGTCTCGGCCGGCCCGGTGGGCCCGGTGCACGCCCGGTAGGCTGACCGCCGTGGTGAAGTGGATCGTTCTCGCGGTGCTGCTGTTCGCGCTTGTCGTGTTGGCCCTGGCGGTCCGTCCGGTGCTGGTGCGGCTGCCCCGGTTGCGCCGGGCTGCGGTGGCGTTGCAGCGCCGCCAGGCCGACGCGGAGGTGTTGCGGCACAGCGCCGAGGCGTTGCAGGAGCGGGCCGAGGCGCTCCAGCGGCAGACCGGGACGACCCAGCAGCGACTGGAAGTGATCAAGGCCAAGCGCGGGAAGTGATCGACACCGGTCGGTGCACCGCGCGTCCGCTGCGCGCCCGACGTCCGGTTCCCGCAGCTCTGCACCCGTCCAGGTGGTTGACGGGACAGTCAGCGGTGGTCGAGACTTCACCGGCCGGACCGCATCAGCGGTGGCCCGGCGGGTGGCAGTGGCCCGTCACGCACGTACGATGGGCTTCGACACACCCCTCGACACAGAGCGACTGGAGCTTCCCATGGGTGCCCTCAAGCCGTGGCACATCGCCGTACTCGTGGTCGTGCTGATCCTGCTCTTCGGCGCGAAGCGGCTTCCCGACGCGGCCCGTTCGCTCGGCCGTTCGCTGCGGATCATCAAGGCAGAGACCAAGAGCCTGGCCGACGACGACCGCGACCTGGCCGAGAAGGCCGACGCGCAGTCCGGCTACCAGCCGCTGCCGCCCCAGCAGCCGGTGCAGCAGCAGCCGTACGCCCAGCCCCAGCAGCCGTACGCCCAGCCGCAGTACGCCCCGCAGCAGGCTCCGCAGCAGCCGGTCGCCCCGCCGGTCGACCCGGTGCAGCGCGTCCGCGACAACTGACCGAAGGGCCCGATCACCGTGGCCTTCGCGCTCCGTAAACGCGGCCCCAGCACCTTCGAACGGGCCTCCGACGGCTCCATGACCCTCATGGAGCACATCCGCGAGCTGCGGAACCGACTGTTCCGCGCCTCGCTGGCGATCGTGGTGGGCTTCGGGCTGGGCATCTGGCTGGCCGGCCCGGTGCTGCACCTGCTCCAGCAGCCCTACTGCGACCTGCCCAAGGCCCGGCTGGCCAACGGGCTGTGCAACTTCGTCCAGCTCGGTCCGGCCGACCTGTTCCTGCTCCAACTGAAGGTGGGGCTCTGGGTCGGCCTGATCGTCGCCGCCCCGGTCTGGCTCTACCAGCTCTGGGCGTTCATCGCCCCCGGCCTGCACCGGCACGAGCGGCGCTACGCGTACATCTTCACCGCGCTCGCCGCGCCGCTGTTCGCCGCCGGTGCGGTGCTTGCCTACTTCGTCACCTCCAAGGGTCTGGAGTTCCTGCTCAACGTCTCCGGCGGCGGGGACATCACCACCACCCTGGACATCACCCGCTACATCTCGTTCATCACCAACCTGATCCTGTTGTTCGGGGTGGCGTTCGAGTTCCCGCTGCTGGTGCTGATGCTCAACTTCGTCGGGTTGGCCAGCGCCCGGAAGCTGTTGAGCTGGTGGCGGGTGGCGATCTTCGTGTTCTTCGCCTTCTCCGCAGTGGTGACGCCCACTCCCGACCCGTTCGGGATGACCGCGCTGGCGCTCTGCCTCTCCGCGCTCTACTTCGCCGCGGTCGGGGTGGCGTTCCTCAACGACAGGCGTAAGGGCCGGGGCAAGGCGTCCTACGCCGGGCTGAGCGACGACGAGGTGTCACCGTTGGAGCTGGACGACGATCCGGTGGTGGCCACTCCGGAGCTGGAGCTGTCCGAGCCGGTGGGCGTCTCCGAGCCGGTGGCCCCGCCCCGACCGATCGACCGTCGTTTCGACGACATGACCTGATCACTGCTGGTTCCGTACCATCCGACGCCGCTCCCGCCCTGCCGGGAGCGGCGTCGTGCGTCCCGCCCCGGGGGCGACACCTTTCCGGGGGAACGTGGGGGCGGCAGGGGCGGCCCTCTCTCCGCCTCCTACCGACGGGTGGGCTGCCCGGCGGTGGTGGGCGGCCGGTGGGGGAGATCGGCGTCGTAGCGGAGTCGGGCGGCCTGCACCTCGGCCAGGTGGGTGGTGGCCCAGGACTCCAGGCCGGAGACGAGGTCGAGCAGGCTGCGGCCCAGCTTGGTGAGGGCGTAGTCGACCCGGGGCGGCACACTGGCGTGCACCGTGCGGGTGACCAGGCCGTCGCGTTCCAACCCGCGCAGGGTCTGGGTGAGCATCTTCTGGCTGATTCCGTCGATGCGCTCGGCCAACTCGCCGTAGCGCCGGTCGCCGGCGGCGAGAGTCAGCACGACGAGCACGCTCCACCGGTCGCCGATCCGGTCGAGGACCTGTCTGCTGCCGCAGTCGCGGTGGAACGGGTCGGGGTGCATCACTTCACTCTCTTTCGGTGCGTCACAAACTTCAAGGTGCCTACTCTCCGAAGGGAAGTATTGCTGATGGCCTGCGTGTTGACCACTACGACAACAGCACCCACCCGAAGGAGAACGCGATGTCCGTCGTCGTCACCGGGGCCACCGGCCACCTGGGCCGCCTGATCGTCGAGTCCCTGCTGCGTCGGGGCGTACCCGCCGGGCGGATCGTGGCGCTGGGGCGGGACGTGGGCCGACTCCGCGACCTCGCCGACCGGGGCGTCACGGTCCGGGCGGCCGACTACACCGACCGCGACTCGCTGCGCGCCGCCTTCGCCGACGCCGAGCAGCTGATGTTCGTCTCCGGCAGCGAGGTCGGCCAGCGGGTGCCCCAGCACCGCAACGTGATCACCGCGGCCCGCGAGGCCGGTGTCGGGCTGGTCGTCTACACCAGCATCGCCCACGCCGACACCTCCGACCTGCTGCTGGCAGCCGAACACCGGGTCACCGAGGAGGAGTTGGGTGCCTCCGGCCTGCCGTACGTGCTGCTGCGCAACAGCTGGTACCTGGAGAACTACACCGGCCAACTGGCCGGCTACCTGGAGCACGGGGTCGCCGGGTCGGCCGGCGACGGTCGGGTCAGCGCCGCCACCCGGGCCGACTACGCCGAGGCCGCCGCCGAGGTGCTCACCACCGAAGGACACGCCGGCCGGGTCTACGAGCTGGGCGGCGAGGCGTTCACCCTGACCGAGTTGGCCGCCGAGGTGTCCCACCAGAGTGGACAGGAGGTGCGCTACACCGACCTGCCGGTGCCGGCGTACACCGCGCTGCTGGTCTCGGCCGGGCTGCCCGAGCCGTACGCCGCGATCCTGGCCGACGCCGACCGGGGCCTCGCCCGGGGCGCGCTGTACGTCCCCGTCGAGGACCTGGAGAAGCTGCTTGGTCGTCGGCCCACCACCCTCGCCGAGGCGCTCCGCGCCGCCCGCTGAACCCGACCGGGGAACACGGAGGCGGGGCGGGATAACCGGTGGAGGCACACCACCGGCCCACCCGACAATGCTCGACATGGATCACCAGACGCTGGTGCGGGTCAGCAAGCGGATCTCGCTGGCCCTGCGCCACCAGCCCGCCCGATTCGGCCTCACCCCCGACCCGGGCGGGTGGGTGCCCGTGGTCGATCTGCTGGCGGCCGTCCGGATCGACCGGGCCGATCTCGACGCCGTCGTCAGCGGCAACGACAAGCAGCGCTTCGCGGTGACCCGGGACGCCGACGGGGTCGAGCGGATCCGGGCCAGCCAGGGTCACTCGTACCCGGTCGACCTGGGGCTGACCGCCGAACCGCCACCCGCCCGGCTCTTCCACGGCACCGGGGACGCCGCGCTCGACTCGATCCGGGCCACCGGGCTGCACCGGGGCGGACGGCACCACGTACACCTGTCGCCGGACGTGGCGACGGCCCGGCGGGTCGGGGCCCGGCGGGGCGGCGCGGTGGTGGTGCTGACCGTCGACGCGGCGGCGATGGCCCGCGACGGGCACGCCTTCTACCGCAGCGCCAACGGGGTGTGGCTCACCGACGCGGTGCCGCCGGCCTATCTGACCTGGCCACCGACGGACCCGGGGGCGTCCCGGTGAACGACGTGGCGTGGTCGGTGGCCCACTGGTGGAAGGTCCGCGCCGGCCTGCCGAGCAGCTCGGACACCGTCGAGGTGACGTGTGCCGGGCGGCCCGTCGCGGCGTTCCAGGCGGCCAGGAGCATGTCCACCGCCGGCCGGGCGGCTTGCGGGCTCTGCTGCCGGAACTCGTCGGGCGGCAGCTCCTCGAACGTCAGCCGGCGGCCCAGCGCGTCGCCGAGGATGCGTACCTGTTCGGCCTGGGTGAGCGAATCGGGGCCGGTCAGGACGTAGTCGCCGCCGACGTGTCCGTCCTCGCGCAGGGTCCGCGCGACGACCTCGGCCACGTCCCGGTCGTCGACCGGGGCGGTCTCGGCCGCGCCGTGGGGCCACCGGACCACGCCGTCGCCACGGACCGCGGTGGCCCACCAGGACAGGGCGTTCGACGCGAACATCCCCGGCCGGACGATCGTCGAGTCGAGGCCGGTGGCCGCGATGAGCCGCTCGATCTCGGCGTGCAGCGCCGCCATCGGGTTCGGCTGCTGGAAGAACGGGTGCGGGGTGCGGTGCGGGGCGGACAGGTGGACGACCCGCCGGGCGTGGGCGGCCAGCCGGTCGACGACGGCCGCTGCGGTCTGTGGCGGAGCGGTCCAGACCAGGAGGACCGTGCTGACGCCGGCCAGCGCGGCGTCGAGCGACCCGGGCACGGTGAGATCGCCGGTGACGATCTCGACGGTGCCGGGCAGCTCCGCGGCAGACTCGGCCCGGCGCACCAGGGCGCGGACCGGTACGCCCGCGTCGGTCAGCAGGTCGGTCACGGCGCGGCCGACGCGGCCGGTCGCCCCGGTGACGAGTATCGGGGGCTCCCCCGGTGGTGTCGGTAGCTCTGCCGGTGTCGACCGGGTGCGTGGGGTGTCGATTCGTGCCATGGTCGCCATCTTTTCGTTACCGAGTTAAAAAGGCAACCAGGTAATAACTGTTACCGTGGCGGAGTGAACGAACCGGTCGGACTGCGTGCCCGCAAGAAGGCGCGGACCCGGGACGCGCTCGCCGACGTGGCGATCTCGCTGTTCCTGTCGCGCGGATTCGACCAGGTGTCGGTCGCCGACGTCGCCGCGACGGCCGAGGTGTCGAAACCGACCCTGTTCCGCTACTTCGCCACCAAAGAGGACCTGATCCTGCATCGCTTCGCCGACCACCAGGGCGAGGCGGCCCGGGTGGTCCGCGATCGACCTCCCGGGATGCCGCCGATGGTGGCGCTGCACCGGCACTTCCGGGCCGGGCTCGATCGCTTCGAGCCGGTCACCGGCCTCAACGACCATCCCGAGGTGGTGGCGTTCCACCGACTGGTGTTCACCACCCCCAGCCTGGCGGGACGGCTCCTGCGATACCTGAACGACGACGAGGACGCCCTGTCCGCCGTCCTCGACCCGGGTGTCCGGGGCCGACTGCTGGCCGCCCAGGTGATCGCGGTGCAACGTGTGCTGGCCCGGACCAACTGGCAGAAGATCGCCGACGGGCGGACCGCAGAGGAGGTGCGGCCCGAGGCGGTCGCCGACGCGGACCTGGCCTTCGCCCCACTGTGCCACTCCACGGGCGGCCCCTAGCCCACCGCGTCCACCCGGACACCGGGCAGCGCCGCCGGGCGGGTGCTCCGGCCGGCTCCCCGCGCCGGCGGGGTATGGTGCGATTGTCGTGCCAGACGGGGTGGCCGGGTGAGCGGGTGGGGTGTCGGCCCACCACATCGGCCGGGGTCGACGCCGCCGACGCCGCCACGCGTCCCCGCCACCCGCCGTACGAGGGACGCCCGCCGGGAAGGAACCGCGCGATGGCACCGCTCCCGCTGACCCCGTACGACGCACTGGCCGAACTCGGCCGCATCCGACTCGACGAGGTCGGCGTGGACGAGGTGTTACGGGTGATCGCCGACCTGGCCCGGGACAGCCTACGCGGGGTGACCGAGGTGTCGGTGACCCTGCTGCGCGGCGGCACGCCGCAGAGCGTCGCCGTCACCGGCGCCGTCGCCCTGCTGCTCGACGAGTGGCAGTACCGGCAGGGCCACGGGCCGTGCCTGGACGCCTCCATCACCGGCGACACCCTTGTCGTGTCCGACACCGCCACCGAGGAACGGTGGCCGGCCTGGGCGGCCCGGGCCGCCGACGCGGGCATCGGCAGCACGCTCGCCAGCGGCCTGCCGATCCAGGAGGCGGTGGTCGGCGCCCTCAACCTCTACGGGCCCACCGCGCACTCGTTCGACACCGAGACGGTGGATCTGGCCCGGACCTTCGCCGCGTACGCCGCGGTGGCCCTGGCCAACGCCCATCTCTATTCCAGTGCCACCACACTGGCCGGACAGATGCGGGCGGCGATGGAGAGCCGGGCGGTGATCGAGCAGGCGAAGGGCATCATCATGGGCCAGCGCCGGTGCACGGCCGACGAGGCCTTCGGCATCCTCGCCAAGCTCTCCCAGGACACCAACCGCCGGCTACGGGACGTCGCCGCCGCCCTGGTCGGCCGGGCCACCGCGGGTACCCGCTGAACCCCGCGCCTCAGCGGTCGGCAGCGGTGGGCTGACCGGGCACCGGCCGGACGACCTGCTGCACGAGGGCCTCCGCCACGTCCCGCAGCTTGCGGTTGGAATTCTGGGAGACCCGGGCCAGCATGGCGAACGCCTCGTCGGCCGTGCACCGGCGCTGGCCCATGATGATGCCCTTCGCCTGCTCGATCACCGCCCGGTTGCGCATTGCTGTCTGCATCTGCTCGGCCAGGGTGGCGGTGCTGTCGTACAGGTGGGCGTTGGCCAGGGCCACCGCGGCGTGGCCGGCGAACGTCCGGGCCGACTCGGCCACCCGGCCGAAGGCGTCCGGCCGGGTGCCGTAGAGGTTCAGCGCGCCGACCACCGCCTCCTGGATCGGCAGGCCGATCGACATCGAGGAGCACACCCCCGCGGCGTGCGCCAGTGCCGCCCACTCCGGCCAGCGCCGCTCCTCGGTCATGTCCGCGACGATCAGCACGGCGCCGGTGGTGGCCGCGTCCAGGCACGGGCCGCGACCCTGCTCGTACTGCCACCGGTCGAGTCGGAGCGCCAGGTCACCGGTGTGGGCCGCGGTGTTCGCCTCGGTGCCGTGCACCAGGGTGACCGTGACTTCGGCGGCCCCCGGGAGGCTGGCCCGGGCCAGCTCGGTGATCCGGGTCAGGACGGCGTCGAGGTCCATCTCGTCGTGGCGGATGGACCCCAACCGGAGAACAGCCTCGGTGAGGTCGAGCGGTGACTGCGGCATGCGTCTGACGTCCTTGCGAACCGGCGCGAACCCGCCGGCGACGCCGGCAGCGCGTGACGATCGGTCCGTGCCGGGGGCCGCGGGGTGCGGCTCCGCCAGGACGGACCGTGGACCGCGCCGCTGCTTGACGCTCGCTCGCGACACCCCGTGGGGCGTCGAATGCGGAGCACCACTGTACCGGTCGACAGGCGGCGGCACACGGCGGACACCACCGCAGCGTCGACTTACCGGTGGTGTCCGGGCCGGACACCGGGGGATGATGACGTCCGACGACGACAGGGGAGTGGACGGATGACAGTGGAGATACCGCGTGGCGGTCGGGTGCTGTTCATCGGCGACAGCATCACCGACGCCGGGCGTGACCGGGCCGACGAGGCCGACCTGGGGGTGGGCTGGGCGATGATGGCCGCCGCCTGGTTCACCGCGCGGCACCCGGGCCACCGGGCGACCTTCCGCAACCGGGGCGTCGGCGGTGACCGGGTACGGGACCTGCGGGCCCGCTGGACGGACGACTGCCTGGCGCTGGCCCCGCAGGTGGTGTCGGTGCTGATCGGGATCAACGACACCTGGCGGCGGTACAGCAGCGGCGAGGTCACCACGGTCGAGGAGTTCACCACCGACTACCGGCACCTGCTGGCCACCACCCGGGACGCGCTGCCCGACGTGCGGCTGGTGCTGATGGAACCCTTCCTCATCCCCGTCGACGACCTCCAGCGGCGCTGGCGCGACGACCTGGACCCGAAGGTCGACGTGGTACGCAAGCTGGCCGCCGAGTTCGACGCGACGCTTGTCGCCGTGGACGCGTTGTTCGGCTCCGCCGACGCCGACGACCGGGTGTGGACCGACGACGGGGTGCACCTGACTGCGTCCGGGCACGCGGTGCTGGCCCAGCAGTGGCTGGCGGCGGTCACCCCGGCCAGCTGAGGTCGTACCGCACCGGGGGAGGCCGTGTCCCGGGCCGGCTCACCGGCCGGGCCGGCGTTGCCACGGCCCGGGTGATCCTCTACGGTCGGTGCAGCGGTTGGCGGTGCGGTCCTTCCCAACCCCCACCGCCGAGCGGCCTCGTGGCGGGCCGGGGCCGGTGGGGCCCCGGAGTGCCCCGCCGGTGGCCCGACGGCGGTCCCGTGTGTCCTCCTGCCCCCTCGTCGGTCCGCGCCCCTGCGCGCGTTCGGAGTCGGTACGGTGGGAAACACGCCGAGCCGCCCCGGGAGATCCCGTGTTCCTCACACCCCACGAGCAGGACCGCCTGCTCGTCCACGTCGCCGCGGACGTCGCCCGCCGACGACGCGAGCGCGGACTGCGCCTCAACTATCCCGAAGCCGTCGCCATGATCACCGCCTTCCTGCTGGAGGGTGCCCGGGACGGCCGGACGGTCACCGACCTGATGGTCGCCGGCCGCACCGTGCTCAGCCGCGACGACGTGCTCGACGGAATCCCCGAGATGCTGGGGGAGGTGCAGGTGGAGGCGACGTTCCCGGACGGCACCAAGCTGGTGACGGTGCACCACCCGATCCCGTGATCCCCGGGGAGATCCTGCCCGGCGACGGGCCGGTCGAGATCAACGTGGGTCGTCCGGTGACCACCCTGCTGGTGGTCAACACCGCCGACCGGCCGATCCAGGTCGGCTCGCACTACCACTTCGCCGAGACCAACCCGGGGCTGCGCTTCGACCGTTGCGCCGCGTACGGCCAGCGGCTCGCCGTACCGGCGGGGACGTCGGTGCGGTTCGAGCCGGGGGTCAGTCGTACCGTCGACCTGGTGCCGCTGGGCGGGGCGCGGATCGTGCCGGGGCTGCGCGGCGAGGTCGCCGGCCCGCTCGACCGGGAACCGGGCCCGCCCTTCGGGGAGCCCGACCCACCCGCCGGCAGGTCCGGCCCGGGTTCCGGGGAGGCCGGCCGGTGAGCACCGTGGACCGGCGACGCTACGCCGACCTGTACGGCCCGACCACAGGCGACCGGATCCGGCTGGCCGACACCGACCTGCTGATCGAGGTGGAGGTCGACCACTGCGTCGGCGGGGACGAGGCGGTCTTCGGCGGTGGCAAGGTGATCCGCGAGTCGATGGGCCAGTCCCGGGCCACCCGGGCCGAGGGCGCCCTGGACACGGTGATCACCGGCGCGGTGGTGCTGGACCACTGGGGGGTGGTGAAGGCCGACGTCGGCCTGCGCGACGGGCGGATCGTGGCGCTGGGCCGGGCCGGCAACCCGGACACCATGCCCGGCGTGCACCCCGATCTGGTGATCGGACCGTCGACCGAGGTGATCGCGGGCAACGGGCGGATCCTCACCGCCGGGGCGGTGGACACCCACGTGCACTTCATCTGCCCGCAGCTCGTCACCGAGGCGCTGACCTCGGGGATCACCACCCTGGTCGGTGGGGGCACCGGCCCGGCCGAGGGCACCCGGGCCACCACCGTCACCCCCAACGCCTGGCACCTGGCCCGGATGCACGAGGCGCTCGACACCTTCCCGGTGAACGTGCTGCTGCTGGGCAAGGGCAACACGGTCTCCACCGAGGCGCTGTGGGAGCAGTTGCGGGCCGGCGCGGGCGGGTTCAAGCTGCACGAGGACTGGGGGACCACCCCGGCGGCGATCGACGCCTGCCTGCGGGTCGCCGACGCGTCCGGGGTGCAGGTCTCCATCCACACCGACACCCTCAACGAGGCCGGCTTCGTGGCCGACACGCTGCGCGCCATCGCCGGTCGGGCGATCCACTCGTACCACACCGAGGGGGCGGGGGGTGGGCACGCGCCGGACATCATCACGGTGGCCGGGGAGCCGAACGTGCTGCCGTCGTCGACGAACCCGACCCGCCCGTACACCCGCAACACCCTCGCCGAGCATCTCGACATGCTGATGGTCTGCCACCACCTCAACCCGTCGGTGCCGGAGGACCTGGCCTTCGCGGAGAGCCGGATCCGACCGTCCACGATGGCCGCCGAGGATCTGCTGCACGACCTCGGCGCGATATCCATCATCGGCTCCGACTCGCAGGCGATGGGGCGGGTCGGCGAGGTGATCACCCGGACCTGGCAGAGCGCGCACGTGATGAAGCGACGGGTGGGCGCGCTGCCCGGCGACGGCCCGGCCGACAACCACCGGGCCCGCCGCTACGTGGCGAAATACACCATCTGCGCGGCGATGGCCAACGGGCTGGAGCGGGAGATCGGCTCGGTGGAGCCCGGCAAGCTCGCCGACCTGGTGCTCTGGGACCCGGCGTTCTTCGGCGTCCGGCCGCACCTGGTGATCAAGGGCGGGATGATCGCGTACGCGCAGATGGGCGACGCGAACGCCTCCATCCCCACCCCGCAGCCGATGCTGCCGAGGCCGATGTTCGGCGCGTACGGCGTGGTGCCGGCCGCGACCAGCGTGGCGTTCGTGGCGCCGGCCGCGCTGGAGGCCGGCCTGCGGCTGGACGTGCGCCGCCCGCTGGTCCCGGTGGCCGACGTGCGGTCGCGGGGCAAGGCCGACCTGCCGGAGAACGGTGCGCTGCCGCGCATCGAGGTCGATCCGGACACCTTCACCGTCCGGATCGACGGGGTGGTGGTCGACCCGGAGCCGGTCTCCGAGCTGCCCATGGCACAGCGGTACCACCTGTTCTGATGATCCCGTCGAGCATGGTGCTGCTGCTGGCCGACGGCAGGTTCCCCGCCGGGGCGCACGCCCACTCCGGTGGTCTGGAGGCGGCGGTGGCGGCCGGCCTGGTCACCGATCCGGCCACCCTGGCCGAGTTCCTGCGCGGCCGGCTGGCCACCGGCGGGCTGGTCACCGCCGCGTTCGCGGTGGCGGCGCACCGGGCCGCCGGCACGGCCGACCGGCGGGCCGCACTGGCCCGGCTGGACGCCGAGCTGGATGCCCGTACCGCCTCCCCGGCACTGCGGACGGTCTCCCGTCGGCAGGGCCGGGCCCTGCTGCGGGCCGGGCGGGAGCTCTGGCCCGCCGGCGGCTTCGACGCCCTGCCCGTCGGCCCGCCCGGGCCGCACCAGCCGCTGGTGCTCGGCCTGGTCGCCGCCGCCGCCGGCCTCGACCCGGTCGCGGTGGCCACCATCGCCGCGTACGGGTCGATGACCGGCCCGGCCAGCGCGGCGGTGCGGCTGCTCGGCCTCGACCCGTACCGGGTGCACGCGGTGTTGGCGGCGCTGGCCGTCGACTGTGACGCCACGGCGTCCCGTGCGGTCGCCACCGCCGACGACCCACCCGAGCGGTTGCCGGCTCCGGCCGCACCGCTCACCGATGTCCACGCCGAAGTCCACACCACCTGGGAGGTGCGTCTCTTTGCGTCCTGAAACCGTATCGAAGACTCCGCACGCGCAGATTCCGCACGACGAGACCGTGCCGCACAGTCATCCGGAGCCGGGGGTCGACCCGCACGCCCCGCTGCCGGCCACCGCCCGCCCGCTGCGGGTGGGCATCGGTGGGCCGGTCGGCTCGGGCAAGACCGCCCTGGTCGCGGCCCTGTGCCGGGCCTTCGCCGGTGAACTGCGCCTGGGCGTGGTGACCAACGACATCTACACCACCGAGGACGCCGACTTCCTGCGCCGGGCCGGGGTGCTCGACCCGGCGCGGATCCGGGCGGTGGAGACCGGCTGCTGCCCGCACACCGCGATCCGTGACGACATCGGCGCCAACCTGGACGCCATCGACGAGCTTGTCGACGGCGTCGGCCCGCTGGACCTGGTGCTGGTGGAGAGCGGTGGGGACAACCTCACCGCCACCTTCAGTCGAGGGTTGGTCGACCGGCAGATCTTCGTGGTCGACGTCGCCGGCGGCGACAAGGTGCCCCGCAAGGGCGGCCCCGGGGTGACCTCCGCCGACCTGCTGGTCATCAACAAGACCGACCTGGCGCCGATGGTCGGCGCCGACCTGTCGGTGATGGACCGCGACGCCCGCGCCCGGCGCGGAGACCTGCCGACGGTCTTCCTGTCCATCGTGGCCGACCCGGTGGCAGCCCTCGTGGCGGACTGGGTCCGCCACGAGTTGGCCCACCACCGTGGCCAGCTGGTCGTCGGCTGATGCGCGCGGTCGCCCGGCTGGTGGCCGTGGCCGACGGTCGGGGCGGCACCGTGCTGCGCGAGCTGCGGGGCGAGTCACCGCTGCTGCTGCGGCAGGCCACCGCCGAGGCCGGCGTCGCCACGGTGTACGTCGTCGGCGGGGCGGCCGGCCCGTTGGCCGGTGACGACCTGCGACTGACGATCGAGGTGGGGCCGGGGGCGGCGGTGCGGGTGCGTACCGTCGCCGCCTCGGTGGCCCTGCCCGGTCGGGCCGGGGCAGTCTCCCGGATGCGGGTGGAGGCGGTGGTGCACGCCGCCGGCGCCCTGCACTGGTTGCCGGAGCAGTTGGTGGCGGCGGCCGGCTGCCACCATGTCGCCGAGTCCCGGGTGGAGCTGGCCGACGGGGCCCGGTTGAGCTGGCGCGAGGAGCTGGTCTGCGGCCGGTACGACGAACCCGCCGGTGACGTCGTCGTGGCCAGCTCGGTCGACTACGCAGGTCGACCGCTGCTGCGGCAGTCCCTGGCGGTCGGTCCGACGGCACCCGGCTGGGCCGGGGCGGCGGTGCTGGGCGGTGCGACGGCGACCGGCTCGCTGCTGGTGGTCGACCCGGACTCCCGCCCCGGCCCGGCCATGGCGGACGCGGGCGGCGGCAATGCCCAGGGTCGGGTCCTCCAGACCCGTCCGGGCGAGCTGGCCGCCTGGCTGCCGCTGACCGGGGGCCCCGCGGCCCTGCTCACCGCCACCGCCGCCGATGCGCACGGCCTGCGCGTCCTGCTCAGTGCCACCGCCGAGGGCGGTGCCGGCCCCGTCGCGGGCGCGGCGGTGGCAGGCCCGCTGCCCACCACCACCATGACGACCGGCCGCCCGGGGAGCACCGCGCGGGTGGACGCCGTCGGCCAGCGCTGAGCTGTGGCCGCGGGGCCGGCCGGTCAGCCGGCCGCGACCGGGTGCCGGCGCGGGTCGAGCCGGGCGGCCAGGTCGACGAGCTGACCGGTCAACGCCACGTCGTCGAGGATCCCGGCCAGCTCGGCCCGGACCAGGGCGTCGACGCGGTCCTGTTCGCGGCGGCCCCGGGGGGTGAGGTAGGCCCGGATGCGTCGCCTGTCGAACGGGTCGATCCGGCGGTGGACCAGGTTCTGGTCGACGAGCTGGTCGACGAGCTTCGTCAGGGTGCCCGGTGGCAACGACTCCTCGGTGGAGACCTCGCTCATCGGGTGCCCCTGCCCGTCGGCGAGACGGCACAGCACCCGCCACGCCTCGACGGTGAGCCCCTCGGTGGCGAGCACCGCGCCGACCCGCCGGGCGAGCAGCCGTTCGGCGCGGGTGAGCGCACGCATCAGGTCGACGGGCGTGGCGGGAACGTCGGCCATGTCTCTCCCCGGTCGGTGGGTTGCCATGTTACCGAAGCGTCCCGGTTTCCGGCCGGGTCTGGTGGCCCACCAGGGTTGCCGGCAATCATGTCAGCATGTCCGTGCCGGTGCCGCGCCCCCGCGGTGTGCCGGAGTCGGTCTCCCACGGTGTGCCGGAGTCGCGTCCCCGCGGTGTGCCGGAGACGCGTCCCCGCGGTGTGCCGGAGTCGACTTCCCACGGTGTCCCGGAGACGCGTCCCCGCGGTGTGCCGGAGCCGTTTCCCCGGTCGGGCGGCGCGGCCGGCCCAGTGCCCTGGCTGACCGTCGACCGGTCGGTGGTCAGTGTCGCACTGGTCTTCCCGATGCGCGGGCCGGCGGGCATGTTCGGCCCCACCTGCGAGCTGTGTGCCCAGTTGGCGGTGGAGGAGGTCAACCGGGCCGGTGGGGTGCTCGGCCGGGAGCTGCGGCTGGTGCCTGTCGACGGTGGGGCGCCACCGGCGCAGGTGGCCGCCGAGGTGGAGGCACTTGTGTCGACCGGTGCGGTGCAGGGGGTCACGGGTTGGCACATCTCCTCGGTCCGGCAGGCGGTGGCACCCCGGATCGCGCACCGGGTGCCGTACGTCTACACCGCCCTGTACGAGGGCGGGGAGCGTACCGAGGGGGTCTTCCTGACCAGCGAGACGCCCGACGCCCAGCTCCGGCCGGCGATGCGGCTGCTCGCCCAGGAGCAGGGCGTACGCCGCTGGTACGTGGTGGGCAACGACTACGTCTGGCCGCGCCGCACCGCGCGGGCCGCCCAGCGCTACGCCCGTGACAGCGGGGCGTCGGTGTGCGGGCGGGCGTTCCTGCCGCTGGGCACCGAGGACTTCGGCCCGGTGCTGCGCCAGGTCGAGCGTGCCGAGGCCGACGGGGTGCTGATGCTGCTGGTGGGCGCGGACGCGGTCCGGTTCAACCGGGCCTTCGGCCGGTCCGCCCTGGATCAGCGATGTCTGCGGCTGAGCACCCTGATGGACGAGAACATGCTGTTGGCCAGCGGGGTCGGCGGCACCCGCCGGTTGTTCAGCACGGCCGGGTTCTTCGCCGGCCTGGTCACCCGGGAGAACCTGGACTTCCACGGCGCGTTCGCCAGCCGGTTCGGGGTGGAGGCGCCGCCGCTGGGCAGCCTGGGGGAGTCCTGCTACGAGGGGGTGATGCTGCTCGCCGCCCTGATCGCGCAGGCCCGCACCCTGGACGTGCGGGCGATCGGCGCGTCGGCCGACGCGGTCACCTACCACGGCCCCCGAGGCGAGCTGCACCTGCGCCACCGCCACGTCCGCCAACGCATCTACCTGGCCGAAGCCGACGGCCTAGATTTCACCGTCCTCTCCGAACTCTGACCCACCCCACCCCACCCCACCGCCCCGCCCACCCCTGCTCCGGTGATCAAGAGATTTACGTCACCTCCGCACAGAATATTGACCTATACCTCTTGATCACCCACCTCAACCCACCGCCGCAGCCGGGACGGCCTGCATCCGGCTCGGTGATCAAGAGGTTTGCGTCAGGTTCGACTCCCCTTCTGACGTAATCCTCTTGATCACCCAAGACCACCGCCGCCGGGGTGGGGTGATCAAGGGGTTTACGTCGTCCGGCGGTCGGCTGGTGACGTAAACCTCTTGATCACCGTCGAGGGTGGAGCGGGTGGAGCGGGTGGAGCGAGTGGGGTGGGTGGGGT
>NZ_JBTMMT010000094.1:0-17913 GCF_055517075.1 Micromonospora sp. DSM 43699 | reverse complement strand
CACCCGATCCCTGACGCCGGAGGGCGGTCACGGCGTTGTCGTGACCGCCCTCCGGCGTCAGGGATCGGGTGGGGGTGTCCGGTCAGTTGGGGGTGGAGTCGGGGGCGGGGAGGCGGACGGTCTCCACCGAGGTGGCGTCGCCGTCCAGGCCGGAGATCCAGCCGGTGACGTCGCGGGCCACGTCCTGGGCGGTCAGCCGCAGGTCGGCGAGGATCTGCGCGCGGGTGCCGTGCGGGTGCCAGTCGGCCGGTACGCCCAGGTCACGCAGCGGCACCCGGACGTCGGCGTCCCGCATCGCCTGGCCCAGCGCGTCACCGACACCGCCGACCCGGACACCGTCCTCGACGCTGACCACGAGGCGGTGGCCGGCGGCCAGCTCGACCAACTCGGACGGGACCGGGCGCACCCAGCGCGGGTCGACCACGGTGACGCCGTAGCCCTGCTCGGCGAGACGGGACGCCACCTCCATGCCGAGCAGGCCGAAGGCGCCCACCGCCACCAGCAGCACGTCGGTACGCGCCGACTCGGCCAGCACGTCGACCGGGCCGACCCGGCGGATCGCCGGCAGGTCGGCGGCGACGGTGCCGGTGGGGAACCGGACGATGGTGGGACCGTCGTCGACGGCGATCGCCTCACGCAGCTCCTCACGGAGGCTGGCGGCGTCGCGGGGGGCGGCGATCCGCAGGCCCGGCACCACCCCGAAGACCGACATGTCCCAGATGCCGTAGTGGCTCGGCCCGTCCGGACCGGTGACCCCGGCCCGGTCCAGCACGAAGGTCACCGGCAGCTTGTGCATCGCCACGTCCAGCAGGACCTGGTCGAAGGCGCGGTTGAGGAAGGTCGCGTAGACCGCCACCACCGGATGCAGGCCGCCCATCGCCAGGCCGGCCGCGGAGGTGGCCGCGTGCTGCTCGGCGATGCCCACGTCGTACACCCGGTCGGGGTGCTTGCGGGCCAGGGTGGCGATGCCGGTCGGCTCGGCCATCGCGGCGGTGATGCCCACCACGTCGGGCCGCTCGTCGGCGATGGCGACCAGCTCGTCGGCGAAGACCTGGGTCCACTTCACCGACGGGGCGGCGAGCAGCTTGCCGGTCTCGGCGTCGAAGGCGCCCGGCCCGTGCAGGCAGTCCGCCTCGTCCTCCTCGGCCGGGCGGTAGCCGTAGCCCTTACGGGTCACCGCGTGCACGATCACCGGGCCGCCGAAGTTCTTCGCCGCCCGCAGCGCACCCTCGACGGCGGTGATGTCGTGCCCGTCGACCGGGCCGACGTACTTGATGCCGAGGTCCTCGAACATCGCCTGCGGGGCGACCGCGTCCTTGATGCCCTTCTTGACCGCGTGCAGCACCTCGTACATCGGCTTGCCGACGAACGGGGTGTTGCCCAGCGCGTCCTTGACCGTGTCGAGGACCTTCTCGTAGCCGGGGTTGAGCCGCAGCGACGACAGGTGGTCGGCGAGCCCGCCGATGGTCGGCGAGTAGGACCGGCCGTTGTCGTTGACCACGATCACCAGCCGGTTGCCGGAGGTGGCGATGTTGTTGAGCGCCTCCCAGCACATGCCGCCGGTGAGCGCGCCGTCGCCGACCACGGCCACCACGCTGCGCTGCTCGCCGCGCAGGGCGTACGCCTTGGCCAGCCCGTCGGCGTAGGACAGGGCGGTGGACGCGTGCGAGTTCTCGATCAGGTCGTGCTCGCTCTCGGCCTGGCTCGGATAGCCGGAGAGGCCACCGCGCTGGCGGAGCCTGTCGAAGCCGTCCTGCCGGCCGGTGAGGATCTTGTGTACGTACGACTGGTGGCCGGTGTCGTACAGGAGCCGGTCGCGCGGGGAGTCGAAGACCCGGTGCATGGCCAGGGTCAGCTCCACCACACCCAGGTTGGGGCCGACGTGGCCGCCGGTGCGGGACACCTTGGCGATCAGGAAGTCACGGATCTCGGCGGCGAGGATGTCCAGCTGTTCGCCGGTCATCCGCTTCACGTCCTGCGGACCACGGACGGTGCCCAGTAGCCGACCGTGGTTGGCCGTGTCCTCTTCAACGCTCATGACGAGAGAGTCTATCGGCCGCCGCGCACTCCGCAGCCCGCCCGTGGATCACCGCAGGTGAGACCCCTGATCACCAACTCAGGCAGCCGGCTCACGCCCGGGATGGCCGCCGGATCGCCGCCCCGGGTGCAAGCCGGATCACGCCCCGGGTGGCGGCCCGGTTCAGCGGAGGACGACCAGCCGTCGCGGCGGGGTCGGCCCGGCCGCCCCGTGCGGCGGCCCGGACGGGGTCCAGGAACCCAGCACTGCGGCCCGCCTGGCCCCGGTCACCGAGGGCACCGCGCCCGGCAGCCCGTGCCAGGACAACCACCCCAGCAGTGCGAACGCGTACGCCTCCCGGGCCTGGGCGGGCACCCCCAGCTCGTCGGTGGTCCGCAGCACCCACCGGCCGGCACCGAGGGCGGCCAGTCGGCCCCACAGGGTGGGATTGCGCACCCCGCCGCCGGCCGCCACCACATCGGTCACCCGGTGCCGGTCGCAGGCGTCGGCCACCGTCCGGGCGGTCAGCTCGGTCAACGTGGCGAACACGTCGTCCGTGGCGACCGGCCCGGCGAGCGCCGCCAGCCGGGCGTCGAGGTAGCCGCTGTGGAACAGCTCCTTGCCCGTCGACTTGGGTGGGGCCGCCGCGTAGTAGGGCTCGGCGAGCAGCAGCGCCAGCAGTCCGGGGTGCACCCGACCGGCCGCCGCCCGAATGCCGTCGACGTCACAGGGCCGGTCGAGGAACCGGCGGGCCGCCGCGTCGAGCAGGGCGTTGGCCGGGCCCACGTCGTACCCGAGCACGGGCCCGCCCGGTGCGACCACTGTGAGGTTGGCGATGCCGCCCAGGTTGAGCGCCGCCCGCACCGTGCCGCCGGTCGGCCCCCGCCGCCCGCCGGCACCGCTGCCAGGCCGCCCGCCGGCACCGCCGTGCCGCCGGCCCTCGTCGGGATGGCCCGGGGCGAGCAGCAGGGCGTCGAAGGCGGGGACCAGCGGAGCACCCTGCCCGCCGACCGCGACGTCCGCCGACCGCAGGTCCGACAGCACGGGTACGCCCACCCGGGCGGCGACCCGGGCCGGCGCACCGAGCTGGAGGGTGCCCCGCACGGTGCCACCGTCGACCCAGTGGAAGACGGTCTGCCCAGGTGAGACGACCACGTCGGCCCGCCCACCGGCCAGCTCGACGCCGAGCGCGGCGGCGTCGGCGAACACCTCGCCGAGGGCGTTGTCGAGCCGGCAGACCGCCTCGACCGTGGTCGGATGCGGCGGCAGCACCGCCCCGATCCGCTCCCGCAGCTCCTCGTCGTAGCCCAGCTCCCGATGGCCCAACGGGCGCATCCGCAGGATGTCCCCGTCGGCGGTGAACTCGGCGGCGACCACGTCCACCCCGTCGTACGAGGTGCCCGACATCAGCCCGACGATCTTCATCGGGCCAGGTTAGTCAGCGGGTCGGGGGCAGGAACAGGCCGACCAGTTCGACGTGCTGGGTCATCGGGAACAGGTCGTAGCCGCGCAGTGCGGCGAGCCGCCAGCCGGCCCGGGTGAAGGTGCGCACGTCCCGGGCGAAGGCGGCCGGATCGCAGGCCACGTAGGCGATCGCCCGGGGAGTGGCGGCGATCATGTCCCGGACCACCGCCGCACCCGCCCCGGTACGCGGCGGATCGAGCACCACCAGGTCGACCGGGCCGGTGACCCGGCGGCGGGCCAGCGCGGTCTCCACCCGGGCGGCGACCACCTCGACCCGGCGCAGGTCGGCCAGGTTCCGCCGGGCGGCGGCGACCCCCTCGGCGGCGGACTCGACAATGGTGACCCGGGCGTCCGGACCGACCCGGCCGGCGAGCGCGGCGGCGAACAGGCCGGCCCCGCCGTACAGGTCCCAGGCGGACTCGCCGGGCTGCGGGGCGAGCAGGTCGAGGACCGCGCCGACCAGGGTGTCGGCGGCGGCCGGGTGCACCTGCCAGAAGCCGCTGGCCGGCAGCGACCAGTCCCGGCCGGCAGCGACCTCCCGTACCGTCGCCGCCCCATCCGGCCGGTCTTCCTGACCTGCCGCCACCCCACCCGGGGCGTCGACAGCCGTTGCCGGCCCGGCCGGGACGTCGACCCGGGTGGGCACCCCGTCAGCGACGGCGGTGACGGCGACGTCCCCGCCGGTCGAGGCGACGACCTCCACCGCCTCGGCCGTCGGCCAGGGTCGCCCGAGCACCGGCAGCTCCTGGATCGCCGGGTGGGCGATCAGGCAGCGGTCGATCGGCACCACCTCGTGCGAGCGGTGCTTGAGCAGCCCGGCCCGGCCGGCGGCGTCGACCGCGTAGCGGACCCGGGACCGCCAGCCCAGCGGGCCACCGGGCAGCGGCTCGACGGTGACCCGCAATCCGTCGATCTCGGCGTCGGTGAGCCCGCCCAGCCGGGTGAGCTGCTCGCGGACCACTGCCGTCTTCCAGCCGAGCTGGGCGGCCGGGGCGACGTGCTGGAGGTCGCAACCACCGCAACCGCCCGGCCGGGCGTAGGGGCAGGGTGGGGTGACCCGGTCCGGTGCCGCCTCGACGATCTCGACGGCGTCGGCACGGGCGAAGCCCCGGTGCAGCTCGGTCACCTCGGCGACCACCCGCTCGCCGGGCAGCGCGTGCCGGACGAAGACCACCTGACCGTCGACCCGGGCCACGCAGTGCCCACCGGGGGCGACGGCGTCCACGGTCAACTCGACCCGCTCGGCCTCCTCCAACCCGGGCCGCCGCTCCTCCCCGACACCGCCGGGCCGGGCTTCGGAGCCGGCATCACCGGGTCGGGTCGGACGGGCGCGGTCGGTGGTCAGCGGGCGGGTGGGGCCGGGGTGGGCGGTCACGGGCGGTCTCCGGTCGACGGGCCGGGCTCGCCGGGCGGCGCGGGCGGGGGCAGGGTACTGCGGGGCGCGACCCGGGGGCCCCGGGCGGGGGTACGGCTCAGCGTCTCGTCCAGCCGGTCGAGGTTCTTGGTCGCGGTGGAGGCCAACTGCCAGGGCACGCTGGTCACCATCACGCCCGGCTCGAAGAGCAGCCGGCCCTTGAGCCGCAACGCGCTCTGGTTGTGCAGCAGGTTCTCCCACCAGTGGCCGACGACGTACTCGGGGATGAAGACGGTGACCACGTCGCGGGGCGACTCCCGGCGGGTGTTGGCCACGAAGCTCAGGATCGGCCGGGTGATCTCCCGGTAGGGCGAGTCGACGACGGTCAGCGGCACCGGCAGTTCGCGCCGCTCCCACTCCTGCTGGAGCTGCCGGGTGTCCTTGTCGTCCACGTTGACGGTGACCGCGGTCAGCGTGTCCGGCCGGGTGGCGCGGGCATAGGCGATGGCCCGCAGGGTCGGTTGGTGCAGCTTGCTGACCAGCACGATGGCGTGGTTGCGGGCGGGCAGCACCCCGCGTACCTCGGTGGGTTCCAGCTCGGCGGCGATCCGGTCGTAGTGCCGCCGGATGGCCAGCATCAGCAGGTAGATGACCGCCATCGCGGCGATGGCGATCCACGCGCCGAGCAGGAACTTGGTGATCAGCACGATGACCAGCACGGTGCCCGTCATCGCCATGCCGAACGCGTTGATCGCCCGGGAGCGGAAGATCCGGCGACGTGCCTCCGGATCCCGCTCGGTGCGCAGGTGCCGGTTCCAGTGCCGGATCATGCCGGCCTGGGAGAGCGTGAACGAGACGAAGACGCCGACGATGTAGAGCTGGATCAGCCGGGTAACCTCGGCCTGGAAGCCGACGATCAGCACGATGGCGAAGACGGCGAGGAAGACGATGCCGTTGGAGAAGGCCAGCCGGTCGCCCCGGGTGTGCAGCTGCCGGGGCAGGTAGCGGTCCTGGGCGAGGATCGAGCCGAGCACCGGGAACCCGTTGAACGCGGTGTTGGCGGCCAGGAAGAGGATCAGGGCGGTCATCCCGGCGACCACGTAGAGCAGCACCGACCCGCCGCCGAAGACGGTCTCGCCGAGCTGGGTGGTGACGGTCTTCTGCACGTACCCGTCGGGGCCGGAGAGGATCTGCGTGTTCGGGTCCTCGACGAACTGGAGGCCGGTCAGCCGGGCCAGCCAGATGATGCCGACCAGCATGGCGACCGAGATGGTGCCGAGCAGCAGCAGCGTGGTGGCGGCGTTGCGGCTCTTCGGGGCCTTGAACGCCGGCACCCCGTTGGAGATCGCCTCGACCCCGGTCAGCGCCGCGCAGCCGGAGGAGAAGGTGCGCAGCAGCAGGAAGACGAGCGCGAAGCCGGTGACGCTGTGCTCCGCCTGGATCTCCAGCCCGGCGCTGGGGGCCCGCAGGTCGTCGCCGAGGACGAAGTAGCGGACCAGCCCGGTGACGATCATCCCGCCGATGACGATCACGAAGCCGTAGGTCGGGATGGCGAACGCGGTGCCGGATTCGCGCAGCCCGCGCAGGTTCATCGCGGTCAGCAGCACCACCGCGGTCACCGCGATCAGCACCTTGTGGGTGGCCACGAAGGGCACCACCGAACCGAGGTTGGCCACGCCGGAGGAGACCGACACGGCGACGGTCAGCACGTAGTCGACGAGCAGCGCGCTGGCCACCGCCAGCCCGGCCCGGGGGCCGAGGTTGACCGTGGCCACCTCGTAGTCCCCGCCGCCCGAGGGGTAGGCGTGCACGTTCTGCCGGTAGCTGGCCACCACGGTCAGCATGACCACGACCACCGCGAGGGCGATCCAGGGGGAGAACAGGAAGGCCGACGCCCCGGCGATGGAGAGGGTCAGCAGGATCTCGTCCGGGGCGTACGCGACGCTGGACAGCGCGTCGGAGGCGAAGACCGGCAGCGCGATGCGCTTGGGCAGCAGGGTGTGCTGGAGCCGGTCCGACCGGAACGGTCGACCGACGAGGAGTCGCTTCAGCAGCGAGGTGGGACTGGCCACAAGCGCTAAGGGTACGACCACCGGATGGTGGTCGCCGGGGGGTGCCTGATCCCGTTCGCGCGCCCCGACGCGGTACGGTTCGGTCCCCCATCGGCGGGGTGGACGTGGCAGGCTCGCAGACGACAGCCGCCGGGACACAGGCGCACCTTGGGAGGGACACCGTGCACGTCGTGATCATGGGCTGTGGGCGGGTCGGCTCGACGCTGGCCCAGAGCCTGGAGTCCCGGGGGCACTCGGTGGCGGTGATCGACCACGACGCCGACGCGTTCCGCCGCCTCGGCCCCGACTTCGCCGGGATCACCGTCACCGGCGCCGGCTTCGACGGCGAGGTGCTGCGCCAGGCCGGCATCGAGCGGGCGGACGCCTTCGCCGCCGTCTCCAGCGGCGACAACTCCAACATCATCTCGGCCCGGTTGGCCCGCGAGACGTTCGGCGTCTCCCGGGTCGCGGCCCGGATCTACGACCAGCGCCGGGCCCAGGTCTACGAGCGGCTCGGCATCCCCACCGTCGCCACCGTCCGCTGGACGGCCGACCGGATGCTGCGCCACCTGGTCCCCGAGGGCAACGTGGAGATCTTCCGGGACCCGACCAGCACCGTGTCGATCATCGAGGTGCCGGTGCACAAGGACTGGATCGGTCGGCCGCTGCGTCAACTGGAGGAGACGGCCGGGACCCGGGTGGCGTACCTGACCCGGTTCGGCATCGGCATGCTGCCCACCGCGTCCAGCGTCGTACAGGAGGGTGACCAGCTCTACGTGCTGGTCACCGACGACATCGCCGCCTCGGTCACCGCGGTGGCCGCGACGCCGCCCGAAGGAGGGCACTGAGCCATGCGGATCGCCATCGCGGGCGCCGGCAACGTGGGCCGGTCGATCGCCCAGGAGCTGATCGACAACGGCCACCAGGTGATGCTGATCGAACGGCAGCCCCGGATGCTGCGCCCGGACCGGGTGCCCACCGCCGACTGGGTGCTGGCCGACGCCTGCGAGCTGGCCAGTCTGGAGGAGGCGAACGTCGCGGGCTGCGACGTGGTGGTCGCCGCCACCGGTGACGACAAGGTCAACCTGGTGGTGTCCCTGCTGGCCAAGACCGAGTTCGCGGTGCCCCGGGTGGTGGCCCGGGTCAACCGGGCCGAGAACGAGTGGCTCTTCACCGAGCAGTGGGGCGTCGACGTGGCGGTCAGCAAGCCCCGGGTGATGGCCGCCCTGGTCGAGGAGGCGGTCACCGTCGGCGACCTGGTCCGGTTGATGACGTTCCGGCAGGGCGAGGCCAACCTGGTCGAGATCACCCTGCCGCCGACCGCGCCCTACGTCGGCCAGCCGATCCACGCCGTGCCGATCCCACGGGACGCCGCGCTGGTGGCGATCCTGCGCGGCAAGCGGGTGCTGGTGCCCAGCCCCGACGACCCGATCGAGGCCGGCGACGAGCTGATCTTCGTCTGCACCGCCGAGGTGGAGGACGAGGTGCGCGGGGTGATCCTCGGCCCGGACAGCGTGGAGCGGACCCGGGGCACCAGATGAGCCGGCTCAGCAGGTGAGTCGGTCCAGGTGAGCCGGCCCGGTGGGTGGGCTCAGCCGCCGGGCAGCGGCTGCGGGGCGGACTCCCGGGTCACCCGGCGCACCGTCCAGACCGTGATCAGCAGCAGCAGCGCGTACGGCGGGTAGCCGAGGGCGAGCCGGGCCACCCCCAGCGCGGTGTCCTGGTGGGCCAGGTAGAGCCCGGCCTGCACACCGACCTTGGCCAGCCACACCACCCCCCAGAGGATGGTGAGCTGGGTGAAGGTGCGCACCAGCCGGGGGTCGTCACGCCACTCGGAGCGCCCCTTGGCCACCAGCACCGACCAGATCCACCCCACCAGGGGCTGCCGGATCACCGCGGAGAGCAGCAGGGCGATGCCGTAGCCGATGCCGTAGAGGATGCCCGGGAGGTAGAAGTCCCGTTCGTCCCCGGTACGCCAGGCGATGGCCGCCCCGATCCCGATGCCGAAGAGTCCGTTGACGGCGTGCCGGACCGGGCGGCGCTGGACCAGTCGGACCACCGCGATCAGCAGCGCCACCCCGATCGAGGCGATCACCGCCGGTCGCAGCTCCCCGACCACGTTGGCCAGCACGAAGACCACCACCGGGATGCTGGACTCGACCAGCCCGCGCCAGCCGCCCAGTTGGTCGGCCATCTGCTCGGCGAGGCTGGGTAGCTGTTCGTCGTCCGCCGGGGTGGTCTGCGGCTCGGTGGCCGGGGGCTGTCCCGTCGTCACTTCGGCGACTCCAGCTCGTAGTACGGGTTGTAGATGACCTTGCGTTCGTCCCGGACGGCCACCCGCCCCCGCGCGGTGAGGTGCCGACCCGGCTCGATGCCGGCGATGTGCCGTCGACCCAACCAGACCAGGGTGACCACGTCACTGCCGTCGTAGAGGTCCGCCTCCAGGGTGGGCAGGTTGGTACGCGGCGTGTAGACCACCGTGCGGAGCCGCCCGGCGACCGAGACCACCTGACCCCGCATGCACTGGCGGGCCAGCACGCCACCGGATTCGGCGCTCTCCCGGCGTAGCTCCTGTGCCTCGATCTCGGCCTCGCTGGCGGTGAACCGGCGCAGGATGTCCCGCAGCGACAGCCGGCTCTCGTCGGTCGACATGACCTCCGCGTCACCCTCTCCACGCTGACCGGTCGGCACCGGCACTGCCCCGGCCCCGGAGCGGGACCGTGCCGCCAGCGTACGCCGATCGGCACCCGACGGCGTCGGTGCGGTGGGCCGGCTTCGGCGGACGCCCGCCCCGCCCGGCCGGAGGCAACCCGGCCCGGCGCTCCACCCCGCCCGCCACCGCACGGCCCGAGGTGCCGCCGGCCGCAGCCCGTGCCGGGACACCACCGGCGCCGGACAGCAGTCCGGGCCGGACGCGGCCACCCTCGGGTGACGGCGTCCGGCCCGGACGGGGGCGGTCAGGTCTCGCGCGGGGCGGATGCCGAGGCGTCGCCGCCCTCGGCCTGCTCCGCCATCTCCTGGGGCAGCCGCAGCGGCAGCGGCTCGCGGACCGGCTTCGCCTCCTGCCCCCGGTCGACCACCAGGCCGTCGAGGCAGGTGGCGAGCGGGCCGGCCGCGGCCGGGTCGGTGGCGACGGCACCCTGGTAGACGCCCCGGACCATCCAGCGCGGCCCGTCGATGCCGACGAAGCGCAGGTCGGTCGGGCCGTCCGGGGTACGCACCCGGGCGTGCAGCTCGACGCCGTACTCACCCTGGGCCTCCTGGGCGGTGGCGCCGTCGCCGATCAGCGACTGCCGGATCTCCTCGCGCACCTCGTCCCAGATGCCCTCGGAGCGGGGCGCGGCGAAGACGCCGAGCTGGAGGGCGTTGTCCCCGTGCACCAGCACCACCTGCTGGACGACCCCCTGGGGGTCGGCCTGCACCCGCACCTCGACCCCGGGCACCGCCGGGATGTGCAGGCTGCCCAGGTCGAGCCGTTGCACGTCGTCCGGTGCCTCGGCGAGGTCGTACGGCCCACGGGCCGGGCCCGCCGTCTCGTACGAGTCGAGGACGTCGGCCCGCTGGTCACGGGCGTGCCGCCCGCTCTCGGCCCGCTTTCGGGAGAAGATCACTGCGCCCACCCTCCGCTGTTCGCACTCACCCTGCCACCTCTTCCGTCCGTTCGCCCGCCCGCCCGGCACCCTCGGGCCCGGTCGGGCCACCGGGCGGGGGCACGAGCCCGGCGTGGCCACCTGTCGACCCGTGCCCGCCGGTCCCCCGTCGGGACCCGGGCAGCACCGCCACCGGCTGGAAATCGACCCGCTCCACCCGCTGCACAACGAGTTGCGCGATGCGATCGCCACGGGAGATCTTCGCCGGTGCGTCCCGATCATGGTTGATCAGGTTGACCAGGATCTCACCCCGGTAGCCGGCGTCGACCGTACCGGGCGCGTTGAGCACCGTCACGCCGAGCCTGGCGGCCAGCCCGGAACGCGGGTGGACCAGGCCGACGTAACCCTCCGGCAGGGCCAGCGCCACGCCGGTGGGGACCAGGGCCCGACCGCCGGGCGGCAGCTCGACGTCCGCGGCGGCCACCAGGTCGGCACCGGCGTCGCCGGGATGGGCGTACGCGGGCAGCGGCAGCTCCGGATCGAGCTGCCGTACGGGCACGGGTACGACGTGGGTCACGATCTGCCTCTTCCGTCGGCGTTCACGGGGTGCCCTGCCATCCTGCCGGGTCGGCCGGCCGTCGTGTTCCGTACCCTTCGAGGTGTGAGCCTGTCGCCTTCCCCGTCGTCGCCGACGCCGCCCGGCGCGGCCGTCCCGGCGTACTCCGAGCGGCTCGGCCTGCCGTGGTGGTGCTGGCTGGCCGGGCTGGCTCTGGCCGGGCTCGCCGCCGTCGAGCTCTGGATGGGCGCGGGTGGGGTGCGTGCCTGGCTGCCCTTCGTGCTGCTGCTGCCGGCCGCCGGTGCCGGGCTGTGGTGGCTGGGCCGGGTCCGGGTCGCGGTCGACGGCGGTGAGCTGCGGGTCGACGACGCCCACCTGCCCGTGCGGCACGTCGCCGACGCCGTCCCGCTCGACGCCGAGGGCCGTCGCGAGGTGCTCGGGGTGGGCGCGGACCCGCTGGCCTTCGTGGTGCAGCGGCCGTGGATCGGCGGCGCGGTGCAGGTGGTGCTCGACGATCCGGCCGACCCGACCCCGTTCTGGGTGGTGAGTTCCCGCCGGCCGACCGAGCTGGCCGCCGCCCTGCTGGCCGCCCGCGACGCGGCCTGAGCACAGCGGGGCGTCCCGGCGTCAGGGCAGGGCGGCGTCAGGGCAGGGCGGCGTCAGGGCAGGGCGGGTCGGCCGCCGGGCAGCTCCCGGCGTTGCTTACGCAGGTCACGGCGGAGCTGGTCGGCGAGGGACCGGGTGGCCCGGCGGTTGAGGTAACTGGCGACGGCCGCCCCGGTGAGGAACGGGCCCAGCGTGGTCAGATTGCGGCCGAAGCGCTTGAGCAGGGTGTCCCGCAGTTCCTTGCGGGCGGCGGTGCCGAGCACCGCGCTCACCCCGACGCCCGGCACCATCGGGTTGATTCCCCGCTGGCTGGCCCAGGACTGGACCAGGGCGACGGTCCGGGGGGTGCCGCCGGTGGGCAGCGGCGCGCCGTAGACCTCGTGCAGCTCGCCGATGAGTTTCAACTCGATCGACACCACGGCCACCGTCTCGGCGGCGAGCAGCACCGGCGCGGAGAGCAGGGTCGGGGCGACGGTCCACTCCACCGCGGCGACGCCGCCGCCTGCCGCACCCACCCCGGCGGTGGCCCGGGTGGCGTTGCGGACGAGCCGGTCGGCGAGCGCCTCGTCGTCCAGTCCGGGGAAGTGCCGACGCAGGGTCGCCAGGTCCCGGACGGGGATGTGCGGCGCGACGTCGGCGACCGTGTCGGTCATCCAGCGCAGCGCAGCCCTCGGTTTGAACAGGTCGGCGAGCCCCCGGCGGCGGGCCTGCCCCACCAGCCGGGTGAGCAGTTGCCGGCGGCGGGCGGGGGCGATGTCGTCGGCGGTCAGCGCCGCCACCGTCGCGCCCAGTTCGTCGCCGGCCCCGTCGGCCGGTTCCGCGCCGACCACAGCCGACCCGGAACGGGGGTACGGGCCATCGGCGGAGCCGGGCTCCGTCCCCTCGGTCGCCGAGGTGCCGCCCGCCCCGGTGACGGCGTCAGGTGCGCCTGTGGGCCCGCCTGAGCCCGAGCGGGCGCCGGGGGTGGCTACGGAGGCGTCCGCTCCGGAAACGTCCGTACGGGCACCGTCAGCAGGGCGTGCGGGGGCGTCCGGTCGGCACGGGGCGTCCGGAGGCGTCACGTCGGCACGGGCCGCCCTCCCGCCCGGAGTACCGCCCGGCGCATCGGCGTCGGACGGCCCGACGTCGGACACCGGACCATCCGGTTCGGACCCGCCGTGCCGCTCGCCGTGCTCGTTCATCCGCCTGCCCTCCCGAGGTTCCCACCGGCCTGGTGGACGCGTACCACGAGTCAAGCAGCAACCCGCCGCGCCCGCACGGCGGCTCGGGCGTCGGTGGCTCGGGCAGCGGCGGCCCCGCGAGGAGGCCGCCGCTGGATGTGGTGGTGCTCAGACGCACTCGCGGCAGATCAGGTCGCCGTTGCGCTCCACCGCCAACTGGCTGCGGTGGTGCACCAGGAAGCAGCGCCCGCACCGGAATTCGTCCTGCTGCATCGGGAGGACCTTCACGGTCAGCTCCTCGTCGGCCAGGTCGGCGCCGGGCAGCTCGAAGCTCTCGGCCACCTCGGCCTCGTCGACGTCCACGGCACCCGACTGTGAGTCGACCCGCCGGGCCTTGAGCTCTTCCAGGCTGTCCTCGCCGAGGTCGACCTCGTCGCGACGCGGAGCGTCGTAGTCGGTGGCCATCGGTTTCACTCTCCCATATCGATGTTGTCGCTTCCGGTTGTAACGCCGGGCGACGCTGTTTCGGTTCCCACTGGCCGGCCACCAATGTTTGTCGGCCGCCCGACCCGACGGCCTCCGGATCGAGGTCCTCGGGGCAAGCACCGACGAGCGCGGTACCTTACCCCTCTCCAGGCGAGGCATGTATACCGCCCTCGCGGCAGAGATGTACGCCCCAGCGCCCGAAGATGTTCCCAATGTGACTCAGGCGACACGAAGATAGGGGTAGTAGTACCCCGTTCCCGGTTGGCGCGCCGGCATGTCGGACTGTTTCCACGCGACCGTCGGACAACCGTTAACCTCAGCGGCGTACTCGACGGCCGACGGCGCTGCCCGCCGCCGACGTTCGCCGCCACCACCCACGGTCCGGGAGCACCCAGATGAGCTTTGCGCGAGTGCGAGCACTCGTTGTCGTCGGCCTGCTGGCGGTCGTCGCCCTGGTCTTCGTCGTCGTCGCCGTGGTCCGCGACACCCAGGGCAGCGGGGCCAACGCCGGGGGGTGTCCCGAGGGCTGGCCGCTGGCCGACCTGTCCCTGCGCAACTACAAAGATGTCAAGATCAACATCCTCAACGGCACCAACGAGCCGGGGCTGGCCGGCAGCGTGGCGGACGACTTCCGCAACCGGAAGTTCCAGGTCAAGAAGCAGGGCAACGGCGCGCACTTCGGCGGCGTCGCACTGCTGCGCTTCGGCCCCAAGGGGGTCGGCTCCGCACACCTGCTGCGGGCCTTCTTCCTCAACAGCGCCGAACGGGACTACGACCCCAAGCGCCAGGACGACACGGTCGACGTGGTGCTGGGCGACAGCTTCCAGCAGTTGGCCACCACCACCGAGGTCAACCAGTCTCTCGGCGACCTGGGCGCGCCCGTCGCCCCGGAGGGCTCCTGCCCGATGCCGGTCGAGAACAAGTAGCCGTCACCAGATGCGGGCCCGGCCAGCCCGACCGGCAGGCCGGGAGCACGTCCAGCGCCACCGCACCGCTCGATCCGACGAGCACGGCGGTTCGGTGAGCACGGCGGTTCGGTGAGCACGGCGGTTCGGTGAGCACGGCGGGGCGCGGCGGTCCGGTGAGCGGGACAGTCCACGGCGGGCCGGCGGGCCGGGCGGGGCGACCGTCCGGCGAGCGCGGCGGTCAGGGGCCGCCGGCGGCGTCCAGGGCGGCCAGCCGGGTGTGCAGCGGCGCGAACAGCGCCGGCGGGGCCGCGATGACCAGGTCGGGGCCGGGCGGCTGACCGTCCAGCCCGGTCACCCGCAGGCCGGCCTCCGCGGCGACCAGTCCCCCGGCGGCCAGGTCCCAGGCGGCCAGCCCCTTCTCGTAGTAGACGTCGACCCGCCCCTCGGCGGCCAGGCAGAGATCCAACGCCGCCGCCCCCATCCGCCTGATGTCCCGTACCTCGTGGATCAGCCCGGCGATCACCCGCGCCTGGTGTGCGCGGCGGGCGGGGTCGTAGCCGAACCCGGTGGCGACCAGCGCCTGCGCCAGGTCGGTCTCGCCGGAGCAACGCAGCCGCCGGCCGTCGCGCCATGCGCCACCGCCGGCGGTGGCGGTCCACTCCTCGCCGGTCGCCACGTTGCGGACCACCCCGGCGACCACCTCGCCGTCCACCTCGGCGGCGAGCGAGACCGCGCAGTACGGAAGCCCGTACAGGTAGTTCACAGTTCCGTCGATCGGGTCGACGATCCAGCGGACCCCGCCCGCACGGACCGCGCCGGCCTCCGCGCCGCCGTACTCCTCGCCGAGCACCACGTCGTACGGACGGACCGCGCGCAGGGCGTCCAGGACCTGTCGTTCCACCGCCCGGTCGGCGGCGGTGACCACGTCGGTGGCGGTGCTCTTGGTCGCCGCGACCGAGACCCCGGCAGCCCACATCCGGGCAGCGGTGCCGGCAGCGTCACGGGCCACCGTGATCGCGATCTCCAGTAGCTCCCGCGAGGTCGGCGTCGAACCGGTCGTCACATCTGCCCCTTTCACGCCGCCCTGCGGGCACAGGACGCACCAGACCGAGACTCCCAGGCTCGCCACCGCGGCGGCCCGGCCGACCCGGCTCCCGAAGACGATCGACAACGACCTCGGCGCGACCGACCGGCCCGGTGCGACACGCGTGCCGGCTCCGTGTCGCTGATCTCGCCCGGCCAGCATAGGCAAGATCCGGTCTGGGTGCGGGCGGCGTTACGGGGCAGGTCGTGACGGGATCAGACGGCTGCTGGGCGGGTCTGCGGACCAGGGCCGACAGGGTAGCCACAAAGCCGACATAGTTGCCGAATCGGCGGTACAGACCACCGGTTGCCGTGCGCCGCAGGATGATCGCGGCAACCGGGGTTACAATTCACCCTGCCCACGCGCCACGGACCGCCGCCGCACAGCCGGCCCGGGACACGGGGGTCACTCAACGACATCGCACGGCACGGCACGCCACGCTGCGCCGGACGACCCCGGCCGTGCTCGCTCTTCGCCTCCGGAAGGTCATTCGTGACAGAACCCCGCCAGCCCGGCGCCGACGTTCGCTCGCTCACCGACACCCTGATCGCCCACGCCCAGAGCGCCGGCGGCCAGTTGACGTCGGCCCAGCTCGCGCGCACCGTCGAAACCGCCGAGGTGACCCCGGCCCAGGCCAAGAAGATCCTGCGGGCGCTCTCCGAGGCGGGCGTGACCGTGGTGGTCGACGGCTCCGCCAGCACCCGTCCCCGTCGGGTGGCCGCCGCGCGTTCGGCCACCCCGGCCTCGCGGGCCACCACCGCCAAGACCACCAAGAAGGCGGCCGCGCCGGCCCCGAAGCAGGCGCCCTCCGCCGAAGATGCCACGACACCCGCCCCCCGCAAGGCAGCCCCCCGGAAGGCGGCCACCACCGCGGGGGTGGCCGCCAAGGCAGCCGTGCCGGCCGCCAAGGCGACGAAGTCCACCCGGGCCACCAAGGCGACAGTGGCCGCCGCCGGGGCCGGCAAGACCGCCACCAAGGTCAAGGGCGAGGGTGCCGAGGGGGAGATCGACCCCGAGCAACTGGCCGCCGAGATCGAGGACGTGGTGGTCGAGGAGCCGGCCGAGCTGACCCGGGCCGCCGAGACCGACGCCGCCGCCTCCGCCACCGACAACGACTTCGAGTGGGACGACGAGGAGTCCGAGGCGCTCAAGCAGGCACGACGGGACGCCGAACTCACCGCCTCCGCCGACTCGGTCCGGGCGTACCTCAAGCAGATCGGCAAGGTCCCGCTGCTCAACGCCGAGCAGGAGGTCGAGCTGGCCAAGCGGATCGAGGCCGGGCTCTACTCCGCCGAGCGGCTGCGCGCCGCCGAGGAGGGCGAGGAGAAGCTCACCCGCGACATGCAGCGCGATCTGCTCTGGATCTCGCGGGACGGTGAGCGCGCCAAGAACCACCTGCTGGAGGCGAACCTCCGGCTGGTCGTCTCGCTGGCCAAGCGGTACACCGGGCGGGGGATGGCCTTCCTCGACCTGATCCAGGAGGGCAACCTCGGCCTGATCCGCGCGGTCGAGAAGTTCGACTACACCAAGGGCTACAAGTTCTCCACGTACGCCACCTGGTGGATCCGGCAGGCGATCACCCGGGCGATGGCCGACCAGGCCCGCACCATCCGCATCCCGGTGCACATGGTCGAGGTGATCAACAAGCTCGGCCGGATCCAGCGCGAGCTGCTCCAGGACCTGGGCCGCGAGCCCACCCCGGAGGAGCTGGCCAAGGAGATGGACATCACACCCGAGAAGGTGCTGGAGATCCAGCAGTACGCTCGGGAGCCCATCTCGCTCGACCAGACCATCGGCGACGAGGGCGACAGCCAGCTCGGTGACTTCATCGAGGACTCGGAGGCCGTCGTCGCCGTCGACGCCGTCTCGTTCTCCCTGTTGCAGGATCAGCTCCAGCAGGTGCTCCAGACGCTCTCCGAGCGGGAGGCGGGAGTGGTCCGGCTGCGCTTCGGCCTGACCGACGGTCAGCCGCGTACTCTCGACGAGATCGGCCAGGTCTACGGGGTGACCCGGGAACGGATCCGGCAGATCGAATCCAAGACGATGTCCAAACTCCGACACCCGTCGCGCTCCCAGGTCCTTCGGGACTACCTGGACTAAGCCGGTACGTCAACCCGTCGTGTCGGTTTGATCACCAGCCGTAGAACATTCGAAGGTGACCGGTCCAATACGTGTTTGTGATCGTTGACGTGGCACCCTGGGTGCACGGCACACTGTCCTTCCCGCCAGGTGTGACCTCGGTCCCCCGCGGGCACACTGGGAAGGCGTGGCCCGGTAAGGGTGTTGCACGATGAGTGAGCAACGACCGAAGAGAGTGTTCATCGGTGACGACCAGAGGAGGAAGGCGATGACCCCGACCCTCACGCCGCCGCCCGCAACGGTGGCGCCCCCAGCCGCCGATGAACGGTGCGACCGCTGCAATGCTGCCGGCAAGCTCCGCATCACTCTGGCGGGTGGGAGCGAGTTGGTGTTCTGTGGGCACCACGCGAACAAGTACGCCGAGGATCTCGTGAAGATCACGGTGAAGTTCGCGACGGACCCGGAGTTCAGCTGGCGTGGCGCCGATCTGATGGCGAACTGAATCCCCAACCCGTACGACATAAGCAGGCCGGAGGCACCCGATGGGTGCCTCCGGCC
>NZ_JBTMMT010000093.1:0-18326 GCF_055517075.1 Micromonospora sp. DSM 43699 | reverse complement strand
AGTTACGGCGGTCATGGCGGAGGGGAAACGCCCGGTCACATTCCGAACCCGGAAGCTAAGCCCTCCAGCGCCGATGGTACTGCACTCGGGAGGGTGTGGGAGAGTAGGACACCGCCGGACAACTTTCGCAGTAAGCCCACCCCGCGGGGTGGGCTTACTGCATTTCCCCCGTGGTTCGGTGAATCGCCCCGGACAGGAGCCCTCACCTCGTACCGTCGATGCTGGACCCGGCTTCGGGGGGTCGCATCAGCTCAACGGAAAACGTGACGTGGAGTACGCCTCGTTCGCAATCGGAGCGGACCGGTCGGGGTACCTGCTGACCGTACGACCGGAACTGACCGTCGGGAGCGGCGGAGGCAGGAGTGGTCATGAAGATCGGAATCATTGGTTCGGGGCACATCGGCGGCACCCTCACCCGGCGGCTGCGTTCCCTCGGGCACGACGTGACAGTCACGAACTCGCGGGGGCCGCAGAGCCTGACCGAGCTGGCCCAGGAGACAGGTGCGGTCGCCGGCACCCTCGAGCAGGCCGTCCAGGACGCGGAGGTGGTGGTCGTGGCGATCCCACTGCTCGTGGTGCCCGAGCTGCCGGCACCACTCTTCGACGGCAAGATCGTCGTCGACGCGAACAACTACTACCCGCAGCGTGACGGTGACATCGCCGAGCTGCTCGACCGCAGCCTCAGCTCCAGCCGGTGGACCGCCGATCACCTCAAGGGTGCCCGGGTGGTGAAGACCTTCAACAACATCCAGGCCGCGCACCTGATGGACCAGGGCAAGCCCGCCGGCGCCGGTGAGCGGATCGCGCTGCCGGTGGCCGGTGACGACGCCGACGCCAAGCAACTGGTGATGCAGCTCGTCGATGCGCTCGGCTTCGACCCGGTGGACGCGGGCACCCTCGACGAGAGCTGGCGGCAGCAGCCAGACACCCCCGTCTACGGCACCGACCGGGATGCCGAGGGCGTCCGCCAGGGACTCGCCGACGCCCGTCCCTGACCAGGCCTGGCGCATCCGGGGAACACCCCGGGCGGGGGCGCACCCGGGAACATCCAGGGCAGGCGGATCGGGAACACCCCGGGCATACCCGGAAAGCACGGAGCCCCGCCGGCGATCAGCCGGCGGGGCTCGTCCGTGCCTGGGCCCGGCGGGCCTCGAACCGCGCTCGTGCCGGGGCCGCCACTACCGGGCCGGCCTGACTGCGCCACCACCTCGCCCCCGACCGTGGCCCGCGCACGTCTGCCGTCCCGGCGACGGTGCCAGCGGGGCCTCGATCAGCGCTCGGATCCAGGGAGCGGGTGGGCTCAGGGAGCGGGTGGGGATCAGGAGGGCTTGGGACCGCAGACGAAGTTGGGCTCGGGGCCGTAGGTCCAGCTGAACTTCTCCCGCTTGACGACCTTGCCGTCCTTCTTGATGACCCGGTACGCGTCCTGGCTGAAGCCGGTGCTGCCGGCGGCGGCGATGCACTTCGGGCCGGGCTCCAGGTGGACCGTCTTCGGCGAGGTGATGTTGCGGCGGGGGCCGTACTCGGTCTTGACGCTGTCGTAGATCTTGGTGCTCCACATCGACACGGTGATCGTGTTCGAGGTGTACGCGGTGTCGATCAGCACCCCGTACGGCGTGTTGTTGCGGAACTTGAAGTCCAGGTCCGGCCAGAAGATCGTCGACTCGATCACCGCCGGGTAGCGGCTGAAGTAGAAAGAGTGCGGCTTGTGCTCGACGTCCTGGAGGCCGGCGTAGTAGCTGGCGTTGAAGAGCGTGGTGGTGAACTGGGAGACGCCGCCACCGACCCCGGGGACCAGCTTGCCGCCGACGATCACCGGGGCGTCCTGATAGCCCTGACCGTAGCCGCGCTCACCGGTGTGCGCGTTGAGCGAGAACGTCTCGCCCGGCTGCACGATCGTGCCGTCCACGTCCTTCGCCGCCTGGATGATGTTCTGGCTTCGCGGTGAGGAGAGCCCGCCGGGGAACTTGGTGGAGAAGGTGGAGACCCGCTCCTTGATGCCCAGCTCGGCCAGCTTCGCCTCGGTCAGCTCCGGCTCGGCCGCCTTGAGCTGCCCGGTGACCGTGCGGCCGTCCGTCTTCGGCAGCACCGCCAGCAGGTCCCGCCCCAGCGCCGCCGAGTCGAGCTGCTGCCCGGCCCGGCCCGGCACCACCTTCGGCTTGCCGCCGGAGATGGTCAGGCCGGCGTCCTTCGGCGTGGACTCGATCGCGGCCAGTTTGCTGCCGAGCGCCGACCGGAGCCGCTTCACGTCGACCTTCGGCGTCAGCTTCCCTTCGTCGTCGGCCGGGAAGCGCAGCGCGCGGGCGATCACCGCCGGCGGGACGCTTACCGACCCCTTGTCGGAAGTGATCGTGACCGGCGCGGCCACGGCCGGCTTCGCCAGCTCGGCGACCAGCCGGTCCACCTCCTCCCGGGTGGTCACCGGGTTCTTCTCCACCACCGGCACCGTCACCGGTTGCCCGGCCAGCCAGCCCGCGCGGACCACCTGTGCCGACTGCTCCGGATCCAGCGTCAGGCTCGGCCTGGGGTACACCGGCTTCGGGGTGGTGCCGGTGAAGATGATCGCCGGCATCGTCATGTCCCGGCCCTGCTTGCCGAGGACAGTCTTCAACGCCGCGTCCAGCTTGGCGGCGTCCACGGTCACCACCGGGTCGACCGTACGGGAGCCGAACAGCCGGTCCACCGGGTGTGCCTGCGCGGCGGTGGCGGCGGCGACGGTGGCGTCCACGTCCACGGTCAGGCCGACGTCGGCGGGGTTGATCTCCGCCCGGTTCTCGCCCACCACCACGGTCAACGGGGAGTTCATCGTGCCGGCCCGCTTCTCCAACTCGGCCCGCAGCTCCTTCGTCGCGTCGGCGCGGCTGCGGCCACCCAGCTCGGCGCCGAGCACGCTGGTGCCGCGCGGGACGTCCCCGGCGTACGCCCAGGCACCCGCGCCGACCACCCCGGCCAGCACCGCAGCGGTCACCCCACCGGCGAGCAGCACCCGCCCGCGTCGCCACCACGGCCCGCCGCCGGAGCCCGAGCCCGCGGCCCCGCCGGCCGTCGTGGGCTCGTCCTCGCCCGGCCAGCTCACCGCGGTGACCTGCACCGTGGGGCGGTCGTCGGAGACCTGGTTGTCGCCGTACAGGGTCACAGCCACCTCGATCGGACGTACCACACGGGGGGTTGCGGCCCCCGGGGACACCTACGGTAGCCAACCGGACGGCCAGCCGACAGCGTGCGTCCGGCCATCCTCACCACCGCGTGTCGTAGCCGGTCACACGGTGTATGGCCGTTCGTGGCACGGTGTCCGGATGGGCGAACGGGAATTGACGTACGGTGGCGGCGGAATCGACCGGGCGGCGGCGTTGCGCGCTGACCCGCAGTGGCTCGCGGCACAGCTCGCCGCACCCGGCAGCCGGGGGCTGCCGGCCGGGTGACCGGTTTCTGCGCCGGAATCGTCACCCACAGACAACCCTCAGTCGAGCGTTATCAAAAGGTGATGTTTGTCAGTATGCCTCTACTCAGGGTGGCGGAGCCCCCTTCGGTCACGGCGATCTGGGCGAATTGAGCGAACTTTGCGGCCTGGCGATGTTAACCGTCGGTAACATCCGGACATCTTCAAGATTGTTTCCCGTTACCGGCCGGTAGCAAGGGGTCTTGTGAGGTAGGTCGCTTCGCGGGAACATCCAATCCGCGTACTGCACGAGGCCGCCGGCCCGGTGGCAACCGCAGCACCCTCCACCCACCTCCCTCCCGAGCTGCGACCGCGCTCGGTGATGACCCCTCGCCAAGGAGAACCCCGTGAGTGAATCGGAAGGCCGCCAGCTGACCGGCGGGACACGGTGGCGTCGCTTCGCCGCGATGATGGTGCCAGCCACCGCAGTGGCCGGGGCGATCGTCTTCGGCATGTCCAACGGCGCCATCGCCGCGTCGTTCGCCGTCTCCGGCCAGACCTTCAAGGTCGGTGCCTCCACGTTGGAGGGCACCGGCTTCAAGCAGTACGGCGGCTTCGTGAAGGAGAAGGACGGGACCGCCCACCCGGTGGCCGTCTCCGAGATCACCAACGCCAAGCTCTACGACCTCTGCCAGTCGGTGAAGGTGCCGGACATGCCGATCGTGCTCACCATCAATGCCGGTGGCGGCGGCAAGCCGGCGACGGCCGAGGGCCTGCTCATCGACATGGATTCGCTCGGGGGCGACGCGGAGTTCACCAACATCAAGATCGGTCGGGACGCCACCGACCTGAACGCCGGCGCCACCCCGAAGTCCTTCGGCCAGAGCGCCGACAAGGTCGTCATCAAGGACCTTGAGCAGGTGGCCCGTTCCACCAGTGCTGGTGTCTTCACCCTGAACGGCCTGAAGTTGAAGGTCAACGTCGGTGCCGCCGCCAAGGAGTGCTTCTGATCTGAGGACCGGGCCCGTGGCGGACACCGCGACGGGCCCCGGCTCTGTCCACCCACGTCAGAACCGCCAGGAGGACACGTGAAATCCGCCCCAGCGCGGCCTGCCCGACAGAGCTGGATCGCTCGGGCGTGGCGCGCTTTCCGCCGGTGGCGACGGGTACGGCCGTTCTGGGGCGGACTCCTCACCGCGCTGGCCGGCCTGGAGATCTTCGCCACCACCCAGATGAGCCTCGGTGGTCTCACCTTCCAGATGGGGCCGACCGGCTTTCTGTCCTGGCTGATCCCGGTCATCCTGGTCGCCTGCGGGATGCTGATGTGGTTCACGCCGCAGCAACGCTACTTCTACGCCGTCATCGCGGCGGTGACGGCTGTCTACTCCCTGATCGGGGTCAACCTCGGTGGGTTCTTCATCGGGCTGCTCCTGGGCATGGTGGGGAGCGCGCTGGGCTTCGCCTGGGTCCCGGCCCGCAGCCCGGCACCTCTTGCCGCCGGGAACGAGACGGTCACCCAGCCGGATGGGCCAGCAGAGGAGACACCCCTCGTCGACGAGTTGATGCCGCCGCGCCGGGAGGAGCACACCACCGGGCCACTGACCGACACGTTGCCCCCACCGCGCAATCCGCTCCGCGAGACGGCAGTGGTGGACCGGGAGGGAACCGGAGGCACCGACACCACGCAGGTCCTGCCGGCGGTCGAGCCGGGCGGTGGCCCCTACCGCCCGCACCATCGGGATCCGCGGCTGTACGCGGTCCTGCTGGTGCTGACCACCACCTCCATGGTCGCGTCGCTCGCGGTCCGTGGGGCGCAACCGGCACTCGCGGAGCCAGCCTGCCCGGGGCCGACGAAGGCCGCGTCAGCACCTGGTCCACGCCCGTCCGCTCCGGCCGGTCCGAGCCCCACGCCGTCCGACAGTCCGGGCCCCATGCCGTCCGGGACGCCCGGGGGTAACCTGCTCACCGACCTCCTCGACGGCGTCACCAGCCTGTTCACCGGCGACGACAGCGACGCCGGGACGGCTGCGGCCCGGGGGAACCCGGCGCGTTCCTCGAAGGCATCCCCGACCCCCGAGCCCATTCTCAGCAGGCCAGTCGTCGGTTCCGGTGCTCGACCCGGGCCGAGCACCACCGTCCCGGCCCAGGGGTCCACCTCCCCCTCTCCGACGGAATCCGCCCGGCCCAGCCGGGGAACCTGCGGAAAGCCGGTTCCGAGCGCTTCGAAGCGGGTCGAGGTCGGCAAGCCGTTACCGAGGATCGCCGCCGAACCGGGACAGCCGACGGTAGCCCGCCAACCGTCCAAGTTGACCGGCACCAAGGTCACCATGACCGGGCTGCGGTTCGAGGGGATCGTCGACCTGCCCACCTCGGACGGCACGCTGACGGTGCTGAAGTTCAGCATGAGCAAGGCGGTCACCGCCGACTTCATGCTTGTCGCGGACGGTCCGGCAGGTCGCCACCAGCGGTACGTCACCGACGAGCTGACCGTACGGGGCGACGTCGCGTTCTACGCCACCCGGTTCGTCGGCCGGCTGCTCGGCATCAAGATCACGCTGACCCCGGACCTGCCGTTTCCCGACGGCATCCCGATCACCTCACCGGTCCCGATCACCTTCACCGACCCGGTGATCGACCTGGCGTTCGTCGACTCCGACACGCTGACCGCCCGACCCGCGCTGGTGCTCGACCTCTCCTGAGCTTTCCTCCACCCCCAGGTGCGTCGGGGGCGGGCACCCGCCCGCCCCCGACCACTGATCCCGGCCTGCGGCCCACCCGGCAGGGGCCGGGACCCGCCCGGCCGGCGTACCGCATCCGGCTCCGCTGGCCTGAGCGGGCGGGTGCCCGGTCACGGTTCAGAGGCGGGCCAGTGCCCGGCGCAGCGGGTCGAGCCCGAGCGCGCCCAGGTCGAGCGCCTGCCGGTGGAACTCCTTCAGGTCGAAGTCGGCACCCCGCCGGGCCTTCGCGTCCTCCCGGGCCTGGAGCCAGATCCGCTCGCCCACCTTGTACGACGGCGCCTGCCCCGGCCAACCCAGGTAACGGTTCAGCTCGAACCGTAGGTTCTCCTCCGGCACCCGGCAGTGCGTGCGCATGAACTCCCAGCCCAGTTCCGGCGTCCACCGCTCACCCGGGTGGAACCCGAACGGATTGTCCCGTGGGATCTCCAGCTCCAGGTGCATGCCGATGTCGATGATCACCCGGGCCGCCCGGAACGCCTGCCCGTCCAGCATGCCGAGCTTGTCGCCCGGGTCCTCCAGGTAGCCCAACTCGTCCATCAGCCGCTCTGAATAGAGCGCCCAACCCTCGCCGTGGCCGGAGACCCAGCACAGCAGCCGCTGCCAGCGGTTGAGCAGCTCCGCCCGGACGGCGGTCTGGGCGACCTGGAGGTGGTGGCCGGGGACGCCCTCGTGGTAGACCGTGGTCACCTCGCGCCAGGTGGAGAACTCGGTGACCCCCTGCGGCACCGCCCACCACATCCGGCCAGGACGGGAGAAGTCCTCGCTCGGCCCGGTGTAGTAGATCGACCCGTCACTGGTCGGGGCGACGCAGCACTCGATGCGGCGTACCTGCTCGGGGATGTCGAAGTGGGTGCCGTGCAGCTCGCCGATCGCCTTGTCGGCCAGCGCCTGCATCCAGTCCCGGAACGCCTCCTTGCCACGGATGGTCCGGGCCGGGTCGGCGTCCAACGCGGTCACCGCCTCGTCGATGGTGGCACCCGGGCCGGCGATCCGGGCGGCCACCGTCCGCATCTCGGCCTCCAACCGGGCCAGCTCCGCGAAACCCCAGGCGTACGTCTCGTCCAGGTCGACCTTCGCGCCGAGGAAGTACTGCGAGGCCAACTCGTAGCGCTCCCGGCCGGCGGCCTGCTTGTCCCGCCCGTGCGGGACCAGTTCGGTACGCAGGAACTGGCCGAACTCCGCGGTCGCCGCGGTCGCCGCCGCCGCACCCCGGCGCAGCTCGGCGCCGAGCGTGCCGTCGACGTCCAACCGCTGCACCAGGCCGTGGAAGAAGTTGTCGCCGTGCGGATCGGTCCAGCTGTCGCACTGCTTGGCCACCTCGGTCAGCTGCACCTTGGAGCTGACCCGGCCGGCGGCGGCGGCTTCGCGCAGGGTGGTCTTGTAGCCCTCCAACGTGCCGGCGAAGCGGTTGAGGCGGGCGGCGACATCGGCCCGGCCCTGCTCACCCTCGGTGGACATCAGGTCGAAGACCATCCGGATCTCGTGCAGCCCGCTGGCGATCACGTTCACCTCGCTGGTGATCTCGCCCGCCTCGTAACGGGCCAGCTCCAGGCCGAGGCGTTCCTGCATGGCCTCCTTGGCGGTCCGCTCCGCCACTGACTCCGGCTCGGTCACGTCCAGGTCGGCAAGGGTGCGCCGGGTCAGCTCGGCCCGTGCCTCGTAGCCGGCGGGCGAGAGGTCGTCGAGTTGGTCGTCGTAGCCGGAGATACCGACGTAGGTGGCGCCGGTCGGGCTCAGCGGTGCCCAGTCGGCCACGTACCGGTTCGCGAGGTCATCGATTCGTCCCACGCTGCGACCCTACGTGATCGTCGGTTCCGGTTGTCGAACACGCTTGTCGGGTTCGGGGCAGCAGGCGGGCCGGGGCGAAGTCGATCGGGAAGGGCAACCGGGAGCGCAGCCGTTGGCCACCGACCGCCCGGCCCACGACCGGGTAGCCGCCGCCGTCGTCCCTACCCCACAGGGTCGCGGTCATCCGCTGGGGTCGCCGATCCAGCTCCACCCGCAGGAACCACGGCACCCCCGCCGTCGCGCAACGGCGCAGCCGGTCGACCGGGTCCGGCCGGTCACCGCGCCGGACGAACTCCACCGCCATCGTGCACAGTGTCGCCGTCACCCAGCGTTCCTGCTCGTCGTCGGCCGGCAGGGAGTGCAGGACGGTGACGTCCGGTTGGATCCAGCAGGACGCGGTGAAGGTCAGGTTGACCCGGCCGAGCACGTGCCGGCCGGTCGCCTCGGCCGCCGGGACGAACGCGCTGGCCAGAGCCGCCGTCGCCACACTTTCGACGGCCGGTGGGAACGGGGTGACCACCAGCCGGCCGTCGACGCACTCGTGCCGGGCACCGGCCAGCGCGCCGGCCGGCAGGTGCCGCTCCGCCTGCCGTACGGTCCAACCACCGGCCAGGGCCGGCACCGGTGCGGCACCGTTCGTCGACGACCTCAATCACGACACCTCCGGTCGATCAACGAGGCGGAGCCGCCGGAGTTCCTGTCGCCTGGCTCAGGGCAGCAGGTCACCCGGACCGCCGGGATCGTCCGCAAGTCGGATGGTCTCTGTGGCCGACGACACGGTGGCCGAAATCCGCGGGACTTCGTCGTGCCACTGCGGCAGAGTGCAAGGGGTGACAGGCCACACCACCCCTGACCGAGCCGCGCTGCGAACCTGGCTGCCGGGCTTCCTCGCCCTCGCCGCGATCTGGGGCTCCAGCTTCCTGTTCATCAAGGTCGGCATCGCGGAACTGCACCCGCTGCACCTCACCCTCTACCGGGTGGCGACCGGCGCGGCGACGCTGCTGGTGGTGTTGGTGCTGCTCCGGGACCGGCTGCCCCGCGAGCCCAGGGTCTGGGTGCACATGGTGGTGGTCGCCGCCTTCGGTGTGGCGATCCCGTTCACCCTCTTCGGCTACGGCGAGCAACGGGTCGAGTCGATGCTCGCCGGCATCTGGAACGCCACCACACCGCTGTTCGTGCTGCCACTGGCGGTGCTGGTCTTCCGTACCGAGCGGTTGACCGCGCGGGCCGCCGTCGGGCTCGGGCTGGGCTTCCTCGGCGTGCTGGTGGTGCTCGGCGTCTGGGAGGGGGTGGGCGGGGCGCACTTCGCCGGCCAGTTGATGTGCTTCGGTGCGGCGGCCTGCTACGGGGTGGCCATTCCGTACCAGAAGAGGTTCGTCGCCGGCAGTGCCCACTCCGGGCTGTCGCTCTCGGCGGCGCAGCTGCTGGTGGCCACCGCTCAACTGGCGGTCGTCGGGCCGCTGGTGGCCGGGGTGCCGCCGGCACCGACCGGTCTGTCGTGGCCGGTGGTCGGGAGCGTGCTGGCGCTCGGTGCGCTCGGCACCGGGCTGGCCTTCGTGATCAATCTGCGCAACATCCGGATGGCCGGGGCGAGCACCGCCGCCACGGTGACCTACCTGGTGCCGATCTTCGCGGTGCTGATCGGCGCGCTGGTGCTCGGCGAGCGGCTGAACTGGCACCAGCCGGCCGGTGCGCTGGTCGTACTGCTCGGCGTTGCCGTCGCACAGGGCCTGCTCGGTCCCCGCCGACCCCGCCGGACGCCCGCTGCGGCCAGCTCGTCCGGCGTCGAGCCGTTGTCCGGCGTCGAGCCGTTGTCCGGTGGGGGTGCGCCGGTCAGGCACGCCGTCCGCTGCCGGGCGGTGACCGGGTCCCCGTCAGCCCGCCCTCCGCGATGATCGACTCCAGGGAGTCGTAGTTGCGGTGTCCCGCCAGCTCGGATACCGCAACCAGGCCCCCGGGGAGCGGATCATCGCGGGCGTTGGGCGTTGGGCGTTGGGCGTTGGGCGTTGGGCGGCGACCGGCAGGAGGCGGGACCCGGGTCAGGGGCGGGTCAGGAGTGGGTGCGGGTGCGGGTCCAGTCGACCAGGCGGTCGGCCGGCCAGGTGTTGACCACCCGGTCGGCGGGGACACCGCACAGGGCGGCCCGGACGCAACCGAACCGCTGCCAGTCGAGCTGCCCGGGGGCGTGCGCGTCGGTGTCGATGGCGAACCGGCAGCCGGCCTCCAGGGCGCGGCGGATCAGCCGCTTCGGCGGGTCCTGCCGCTCCGGCCGGGAGTTGATCTCCACGGCCACGTCGTGCTCGGCGCAGGCGGCGAAGACGGCGTCCGCGTCGAAGTCGCTCTCGGGGCGGGTCCGCGCCCGGTGCCCCCGGTCGCCCGGGCCGGTCACCCCGGCCGGTCGGGACGACACCATCCGCCCGGTGCAGTGGCCGAGGATGTCCAGGTGCGGGTTGGCGACCGCGGTGAGCATCCGGCGGGTCATCCTCGCCCGTTCGTCGCGCAGGCCGCTGTGCACCGAACCGACCACCACGTCGAGCCGGGCCAGCAGCTCCTCGTCCTGGTCGAGGGAGCCGTCGGCGAGGATGTCCACCTCGATCCCGGTGAGGATGCGGAAGCCCTCGGGCAGCGCCGCGTTCACCGCCGCCACATGGTCGAGCTGCTGGCGCAGCCGGTCGGCGGTGAGCCCCCGGGCCACCGTCAGCCGGGGCGAGTGGTCGGTCAGCACCACGTACTCGTGGCCGATCTCGACAGCGGCGAGCGCCATCTCCTCGATCGGTGACCCGCCGTCGGACCAGTCCGAGTGGGTGTGGCAGTCGCCACGCAGCGCGGCCCGCAGCGCGCCGGCCGCCTCGTCCAGGTCGGTGCCCTCGGTGGCGACCAGCCGGCGCAGGTAGACCGGTTCCTCGCCGGCCAGCGACTCGGTGACGCAGCGGGCGGTGACGTCACCGACGCCGGGTAGTTCGGTGAGCGTTCCGGCCCGGTTCCGGTCGGTCAGCTCCGTCGCCGGCAGCGCGGCGAGGGCGGTCGCCGCCGAGCGGAACGCGCGTACCCGGTAGGTGGCCTCGTTTGCCCGCTCCAGCAGGAACGCGATCCGACGCAGGTCGGCGACGGGGTCTCTGGCGCTCATGTCTGGTCAACCTACGCGTCCGCGCCGCCGGTCGGGGGACGACCGGCGGCGCGGAGTGTGGACAGCAGGGACGGATCAGGAGTACGGCAGCTTCACCACCGACTGGTTGCCGATGCCGAGGGTGGACGGGTTGACGCCGATCGCCGACCAGACCTCCACCTTCACCGTGCCCCGGGAGAGGTTGCCCAGCGTGCCGACGGCGGAGTGCAGCCCGGCGTTCTGCGTGTAGTGCTCGTAGCCGGGCACCGGATCGGTGGCGAAGTAGCGGTACGTCTCCACCCGGTCGAAGGTGCCGTCACCGGTCAGGTCGTAGGAGACCCGGGCCTGCACGCCGTTGCCTACCGACTGGCCGGCGTCGAGGAACAGGTCGAACCCGGTCTGGCCCCCGGCGTAGGTCAGGTTGAGCCCTGTGGCGGTGAAGACCACCGGGTTGGCCGGGGTGCCGTCGTGGTTCGTGCCACCGGTGCCGGCCACCGTGGCCGTCGTCGCGGTGCCGGAGGCCCCGAGCCCGCCACCGGGCAGCAGGAACCTGGTCGGCGAGCCGGCCGGCGGGGTGGTCGGCGGCGGGGTCGGGCTGGTCGGGGTCGGCGACGGGCCGGTCGGCGTGGGGCTCGGCCCGGTCGGGGTGGGGGTGGGCGACGTGGTCGGGGACGTGGTCGGCGTGGGGCTCGGGTTGGTGCCGCCGGCCGCGTTGCCACCGCTCCAGGTGTACGCCCCGGTGGTGGCGGTCTTCCCGGCGGCCACGGTGAGGCTGGTGCCGTCGGAGAAGCGCACGGTCAACGGCGCGGCGGTGATGTTGCTTGCCACGTAGGTGCGTGCGCCGTTGCGGTTGAACACGGCGGCCAGCGGATGGTTGGCGGTGACCGTGGTGTCGACCTGGCCGAGCGCGGCGAGGTTGCGGATCCAGTGGAAGGTGTGTGCCCGGCTCTCGCCCTCCTCCGGGGTGTAACCGGGGTTGGCCCGTAGCTTGGCCAGCGCCGCGTCCGGATCACCGAGGGCCAGGAACTGCCAGAGGATGTCCTGCCACACGGTGGGTTCGCCGCCGTTGTTGCGGACCAGTTCGGCGTAGTTCGCCTTGTTGTAGGCCGGCCGGTAGCCGAGGTAGAGGTGGCCGCCGGTGACCGGGAGCATGTTGATGCCCTGGATCATCTCCGGGTCGGCGCTGAACCAGGTCGCGTACGCGCCACCGTCGCCCCAGACCATGCCGACGGTGGAGTGCCCGAACGTCTCCGGGTAGTTCTCGTTGTCGACGTCGAACCAGTACTCCTGGATGGCGGCGGCCTGGGTGGTGTAGATGAACACGCCCGCGTCGCGGACGGCGGTGTTGCCGGTGGCCTGCCCCCACTGGATCAGAGCGTTGGCGAAGTTCATCCCCTCGGACGAGGACTCCTGGTTGTTGCCGGCGTTGAACGAGCCGTGCCCGGAGGCCCAGTCGTGCCCGGCGTAGATGTCGAAGTCCCGCAGGTAGGGGAAGCGGGTGTCGGCCCGGTTGTAGTTGTTGGCGTCCCGGATGAGCAGGTCGACCATGCCGCCGTACTGACTCTGCGCGGCCCATGCCGGGTCGAACTTGGCAAGCGTGGCCGCCGCCGCGACGAAGTACCCGTAGTGGAAGTGGTGGTCGTTGAGCTCCTGGTCGGACCCGTACGACGCCGGGTAGCCGATCAGGGTGCCCCAGTTGCGGTCGTAGTAGAAGACCTTGGCGGTCTTGCCGGGGGTGGCGGTGAACCAGTCGGTCAGGGTGCTGCGGATGGCGTTCAGTGCCGAGTTACGGGTCTCGGTGTCGCCCACCTGGTCGGCGATCTCGGCGATCCGGGCGGCCCGGCCGAGGCCCTTGCCGGTCCAGTAGGTGTCCCCGCCGCGCTGGTCCATCGGGTTGCCCCGGACGGCGGCGAGCTGCTCCTTGAGCTGGGCCAGGTCGGCACCCGACCCGGTGCCCACGGCGGGCAGTTCGGGCAGGACCCCGTGGAACTTCATCGAGGTGCGGAAGGAGGCCACCCCGGTCAGCACCTTCATCCGGCCGCGCGCCGACGGGTAGGTCTGGGTGAGCGGGGTGCTGCCGGCGAGCGACTTCCACTGGTGCGGGTAGAGGCTGACCACGGTCTGGGTGGCGGTGCCCTCCCGGGCGGTGGTGGTGAACGAGTACGTGGTGTTCACCGCGCTGGTCGCCGGGTCGTAGGTGTAGTCGACCCGGGTGCCGGTGACGTGCGCGTGGGCGTACCGGCCGTAGCTGGCGGCCAGGGCGGCGCGGGCGGTGGCGTCGGCGGTGGGCGGCAGCAGGGCGACGGAGAAGTAGCCCTTGCCGGCCAGGGTGGAGGTGATCCGTCCGTTGACGACGGTCCAGCTCGCCCCGGTCGGGGCGTACCCGACGTAGTCGTGGCCCCGGACGGTGAAGCCGATGGTGCCGCCGGTGTTCGACCAGACGGTGGCCGCGCCGCCGGTCGGGTTGATCTGGGCGTCGCCACCGGTGGCCTGAAAGTAGGCGAACGGCAGCCCGTGGCCGATGGTGGCGCGCAGGCTCCGCGCCCCGTCACTCCAGTACGGGGTGACCGTCCAGTCGGACCAGTCGTCGACCTTGACGACAGGTACGCCGAGCGCGGCCACCCCGACCCGGATGTCCTCGGTGTAGGTGTACTTGAACTCGCCCACCCCGGTCGAGGTGCCGGTGACGGTGGCGGTGGACGGGGCCGAGAAGCCGAGCCCGTCGGTGAACGTCTGGTACGACAGCGGGTGGGCGTGCAGCGGTTCGCTGTAGGAGCAGTTCGTCTTCTTCCACAGCAGCGACGACCACCAGTCGTTGGTGGGGATCGGCCCGGCGGGGGCGTTGGCGGTGGCGTACTGCCGGGGGTTGGTGGACAGGTCGCCGCAGCCACTGGGCAGCGGGCCGACCGGGTCGGTGGTGTAGCTGCCGGCGCCGACGGTGGCCGCCTCGGCGGGGGTGCCGACGGTGGTGAGGGTGAGGCCGCCGACGGCGACGGCCAACGCGGTGGTGGTGGCGAGCACCCAGGGGGTGCGACGCCGGGGGACGGGAGGTGTCATGGTGCCTCCTCCGCGCGGAGCCGCTGGGACGGCCAACTGCGCGGTTCGTCGGAATTGGGGAGGATAGTTACCTGAGAGAGCGCTCTCTCACTCGGGACGTTAACCGACGGGTAATACCTACGTCAATGCGTACGGTGGGCTACCCGGCAGCGGACGAGCCGCGCGGAGCGCGGGGGCAGCCGTGTTCGCGCTCCCACGCGGCCACCGCCGCGACCGGCGACCGGTTGCCCTTGCCCCGCCAGGAGTCCAGGTACTTCGCCGGCCACACCACACCCCGCCGGATCCACCAGTCGTCGCGCCCGGTGCACTTCGGTGACAACCCGAAGTGCAGGTGGCAGACGTTGTTCGCGTTGCCCGTCCGGCCCACCTCGCCGAGCTGCCGGCCGGCGGTCACCCGGACCCCCGCGTCGATCCCCGCGCTGATCGCACTCAGGTGCGACCCGTAGTACCGCACCCCGTCGTCACCCAGCAACGACACCGACAGACCACCGTTGTACGGACCCAGCGGCCCCTTCTTGTCGAACCGGTCCATCCGGCTCACCTCCAGGACCGTCCCGTCGGTGACCGCCACCACCGGCTCACCGCAGTCGGCGAAGATGTCGGTGCCCGGATACCCCGAGTGCGTCGGGTGGTAGTCGACGTTGCCCGCCCGTACCGGAAAGACCCGGCGCAGGGTGGTCGGGACCGGGGTGGCCGACGGCGACCCGGCCGGGGTCGGCGTGGTCGAGGGTGCGCCGGTGGGGGTCACCGGCACCGACGGCTGGTCACCGGTGGCCACCGCCGTCGGTCCGTCCCAGACCGGGGGCGCGGCCGGTCGGTCCGTCCCGCAGCCACCCAGCAACGCCGCCACCAGCAGCAGGACGGGGTACGCCGGACGGGTGGGCCGTCGGTCGGGCCGCAGCAGGGACATTCGGACATCCTGGCAGACCGCTACGGTGGAGGTCACACCGACAGCGGCACCGGCCGACCCGGTGGGCCGGCTCTCGGCCCTGGCATGACCTGCCGGTCCCCTTCGGTCGGCAGTCCGGCAGGGGCGCTGCGGGTGCGGTGTGGTCCGTCCGGTCGGAGGGGGAGCAGTGAGCATGACGAACCACCAGCCCGGACCCGCTCCGCCGCAGGTCCCGTACGCCTCCTCGGGGCTCTTTCCCGCCGGGCGGCCCCGGCGGCCGACCTGGCGGGAACCGCACCCGGTCACCGGTGCCGCGGTGGCCACGGGGGGTGCGCTCGCCGCCGCCTGGCTGGTGCTCTTCGGCCTGCTCGGCCGGGACGTCGGCGGGTACGCCTGGTGGACGGTCGTCGCCGGTGCGCTGGCCTGGCTCGCCGCACTGGCTCTGGTCCGGTACGGCGACCGGGGGGTCGGCACCGGCGTCGCTATCGTCACCGCGGGTGGTTGGAGCATCGCGTTCGCAGTCGTCGTGACACGGTGGGCGGTCAGCGCGGACTGGCCGATGTGGTGACTCACGGTGATCGCACGGCTTCGTTTGCCGCATCATCTTGACGTACTCGCTGTGACTGGGGACGCTCTTGTCATGGCCTGGAACACCCCGCGGCTCGACTCCGAGCGGAGCCGGCGTCGCCTGCAGATTCTCGCCGAGCTGGCGGGAGCCCGCTCGGTACGCCAGCGGGAACGGCCCCAGCGGGAACGCACCGAGCGGCTACGCCAGCTCATCGCCACCCGTCGCCGCGTCGCCGGCTGACGAACTTTCCGGGATTGCCCGGTCCTTCGGGGCGTTGACCGGTCGGCTGCCGACCCGACCGGTTAACGTGCACGCGTAACGAGTCGGCCGTGCCGAGGTCTTTTGGGGGAACCATGTCGTACTTCGCTGCCGCCGTGGTGCGCGACGAGGGCGGCTGGAACGCCGCCGAGGTGAACCTGCGGGGCGCCACCGACATCGACGAGGTCGCCGACCGGCTGCGCGATGTCGAACCGGAGGCCGACGTGTCGCTGCTCTTCGTCGAGGCCGACGACGCGTACCTGGTGCTGCTGCGCCTCGACGAGGGAGAGGACCTGAAGGTCTTCGGTTCCGATTCGGCGTACGCGGAGGAGTCCCGGCTGGGTGCGCTGCTCGTCGGCGATCTCAAGACCTCGGTCACCGGCCTCGACGACGTCGACGAGCCGCCGTCGACCACCGCCGGTGGGGGCGACGAGGAGAGCGAGCAACCGGTCGTGGACCCCGAGGCCGACCCGGTGGGCGACGCCGACATCCTCGCCGATCTGGGCATCTCCGCCCAGCATCTGCTCAAGCTCTGTGCCCACGAGGGCATGCTCCCGGCCGACGTGACCGCCGAGGTGTGCCAGGTGCTCGGCTGCGTCGACGAGGTCGAAGAGCTGCGTGAGGTCTGAGCCCTCACCCGCCGGCGACGACGTGACAGGGGCGTTCGGCACCGACGGTGGCCCGACGGTGCCGATGGGAAGCGGCCCGGGGGCGACCGGCCGGCAGGCCGTTCCGGATTCCACCGGCCGCCGGCAACGGCACGAGCGGTGGATGCGCCGCGCGCTGGAGATCGCCGTCACCGGCCCGGACCTACCCTCCGCCGACGGTCCCGTCGGGCCGGACGGTTCCATCGGGCCCGGCGGTTTCGGTGGTGGGGCGGTGGAGGACGTGCCGGTGGGTGCGGTGGTCTACGGCCCGGACGGCACCGAGTTGGCCGTCGGCCGTAACGAACGGGAGTTGACCGGGGATCCGACCGCCCACGCCGAGGTGCTGGCGTTGCGGCGGGCCGCCGCGCGGTTGGGCCGCTGGCGGCTGGACGACTGCACGCTTGTGGTGACCCTGGAGCCGTGCACCATGTGCGCGGGCGCGCTGGTGCTGGCCCGGATCTCGACTGTCGTCTTCGGCGCCTGGGAGCCCAAGACCGGGGCCGCCGGCTCGCTCTGGGACGTGCTGCGCGACCGTCGCCTCAACCACCGCCCCGAGGTCTATGCCGGCGTCCTGGCCGCCGAGAACGCCACCATCCTGCGCGCCTTCTTCCGCTGACCAGCTAACGGGCAGCCGCCTGACGGTCCCGTGTGACCACCCGGGCTTTCCGTGCGGCCCCCGGCGGGCTCCTGCCTGATCACTCGGCAGGGCCGATGCGGCGGTGTCCGCGTGCCGGCGATACCACCGCATCGGCCCTGTGGTGGGCCGGGCTCAGCGGGTGACGGCGGTGTCCAGGGCGATCTCCACCATCTGGCCGAAGGTCTGCTCGCGTTCCTGCGCGGTGGTCTTCGCGCCGGTCTTGATGTGGTCGCTGACCGTCAGCAGGGTCAGCGCGCGGGCCTTGAACCGGGCGGCGATCGTGTAGAGGGCGGCCGACTCCATCTCCACCGCCAGCACGCCGTAGTCGGCGAGGGTGTCGTACAGGTCCGGCCGGTCGGTGTAGAAGGCGTCGGCGGCGAGGATCGGCCCGACGTGCATGGTGATGCCGCGCCGCTCGGCCACCTCGACCGAGGTACGCAGCAACCCGAAGTCGGCGACCGGGGCGTAGTCGATCAACCCGTCGAAGCGCATCCGGTTCATGTTCGAGTCGGTCGACGACCCGATCGCCGCGATCACGTCCCGCAGTTGGAGATCCTCGGTGAGCGCGCCGCAGGAGCCGACCCGGATCAGGGTCTTCGCGCCGTACTCGTTGATCAGCTCGTGGGCGTAGATGGAGGCGGACGGCATGCCCATGCCCGAACCCTGGACGGAGACCTCGACGCCGTTCCACCGCCCGGTGAAGCCCAGCATGCCCCGCACCGTCGAGTAGCACGTGGCGTCCTCGAGGTAGGTCTCCGCGATCCACTTGGCCCGCAGCGGGTCGCCCGGCATCAGGACCCGCTCGGCGATCTCGCCCGGCTTCGCGCCGATGTGCGTACTCATGGCAAAGATCCTGCCAGGCCGGCCGGGGCGATACCGGTGCGGCATCGGAACCGGGGTTCCTGTACCCTCGTCGGCGGTGGCGTGTCCGAGTGGCCTAAGGAGCACGCCTCGAAAGCGTGTGAGGGTTTACGCCCTCCGCGGGTTCAAATCCCGCCGCCACCGCTCACGAACAGGCGAAACGCCCGGTCGATCCGCGAGGATCGCACCGGGCGTTCCGTTTGTGGTCTCAGTTTCGGTCTCAGTTGCTGCTCAGGAGGGCGTTTTCGGGTCCTCCGTCGGGTTGTCCCAGAGCAGCCCGCCGACCCGCTTGGCGATGTCCCGGCGGACCTGGGCGGTGAGGTGTTGGTACCGGACCGCCATTGCCGAATTCGACCAACCCATGATGCCCATTACCGCCCGCTCGGCGACGCCGAGAA
>NZ_JBTMMT010000092.1:0-20184 GCF_055517075.1 Micromonospora sp. DSM 43699 | reverse complement strand
GGGGGTGGGGGAGGGTGGGTAGGATTCGTCGCCGTGCGCGTACTTCTTCTGGGTGGTGGTGGGCGGGAGCATGCGCTCGCCCTGGGGTTGGTCGAGGATCCGGCTGTGGAGGCCCTGTTCGCGGCGCCCGGTAACCCGGGGATCGCGGGGGTGGCGGAGCTGCGGCAGGTCGATCCGGTCGATCCTGCCGGGGTGGCCGAGTTGGCCGTGTCGGTCGGTGCCGACCTGGTGGTGATCGGGCCGGAGGCGCCGCTGGTGGCCGGGGTGGCCGACGCGGTACGCGCCAAGGGCGTCCCGGCGTTCGGGCCGTCGGCCGAGGCGGCCCGGTTGGAGGGCTCGAAGACCTTCGCCAAGGAGATCATGACGGCGGCCGGGGTGCCGACCGCCCGCGCGTACACCTGCACCGATGCGGAGAGCGTCGGGCGGGCGCTCGACGAGTTCGGCACGCCGTACGTGGTGAAGGACGACGGGCTGGCCGCCGGCAAGGGAGTGGTGGTCACCGACGACCGGGCCGCCGCGCTGCGGCACGCGCAGGAGTGCGGCCGGGTGGTGGTCGAGGAGTACCTGTCCGGCCCCGAGGTCTCCCTGTTCGTGGTGACCGACGGTGAGGCCGCCCTGCCGCTGTTGCCCGCACAGGACTTCAAGCGGGTCGGCGACGGCGACGCCGGCCCGAACACCGGCGGGATGGGGGCGTACGCCCCGCTGCCGTGGGCACCGCCCGGCCTGGTCGACGAGGTGATGGTCGACGTGGTCCACCCGACGCTTGCCGAGATGCGCCGGCGGGGTACCCCGTTCGTCGGTCTGCTCTATGTCGGGCTGGCGCTCACCGCCGCCGGCCCCCGGGTGATCGAGTTCAACGCCCGCTTCGGTGACCCGGAGACCCAGGTGGTGCTGGCGCTGCTGGAGACGCCGCTCGCCGGGCTGCTGCACGCCGCCGCGACGGGCACGCTGGCCGCGCACCCGCCGCTGCGCTGGCGCGACGGCGCGGCGGTCACCGTGGTGGTCGCGGCCGAGGGCTACCCGGCCGCGCCGCGTACCGGTGACGTGATCACGGGTGCCGACCACCCCGGGGTGATCCACGCCGGGACCGCCCGTCGGGCCGCCGACGGCGCGTTGCTCTCCGCCGGCGGCCGGGTCCTCTGCGGTACGGCCACCGGCCCCGACCTGACCGCCGCCCGGGATGCCGCCTACGCCCTGGTACGCGGCATCGAGCTGGCCGGTTCGCATCACCGCAGCGACATCGCCGCCACCGCCGTCGACGGCCGGATCACCGTCCCCGACTGACGCGCCGAGACGACCACGGCGGCGCACCTGGCGGTGGTGTGCGCGGCGTTCGGGGTCGACCCGGTCGCGCACTGTCGGCGCAGCCAGCCGGGGACGGTCCGTCGGCGGTCGGCCGGATCACCGCTCCCGACCGGCGGGTCGCCGGGGGACGTCCGCGTCGACGTACCCCCGGGAGGTGAGTGCAGTCAGAGCAGGCCGAGTGCGGCGGTGATGAGCCGCTGGGCGGTGAGGCTGAGTTCCTCGCCCTTGGCGTCGGTGCCCGTGATCGAGTACTCCACCCGGAACCGGCCGTCCCGGGTGGAGGCGACCCCGGCGAGGTAGCCGTACCGGGAACCGGTCTTGATCCACAGGGTCTCGCCGTCGGGCAGCGGGAACGCGGTGAGGCCGGCGCCGTAGCGGGCCGGCCCGCCGTCGACGTCCGGGACGGCCGGCAGGGTGAACATCGTGGTGAGCTGGGCGGCCGGCACCACCCGACCGGCGAAGAGCGCCGTGTAGAAGGTGTCCAGGTCGGTCAGGCTGGAGATGACGTCGCCGGAGGCCGGGGTGAAGGTCTGGCTCCAGGTGGTGACGTCCACCAGTTCGGTTCGCCCGTGCCGGACGACGGCCTGGTAGCCGTGGGCGTGCGGGCCACGGATCCGGGGGTCGTCACCCGGCGCGTAGGTGTCGCGCAGGCCGAGCGGCCGGGCGATGCGTCGGTCCAGCTCCGCCGCGTACGAGTGGCCGGTGATCTTCTCGATGATCATTCCGGCGACGATGTAACCCATGTTGGTGTAGTGCTGCTTCTCCCCGGGGTCGAACTCGCGGGGGTTGCGTAGCCCGAGCCGGACCAGTTGTTCCGGGGTCCAGCTGTGGTAGCGGTGGGCGAGCTGCCACTCGATGCCGTCGGGAACCTCGGGGCTGGGCAGGCCGCTCGTGTGGTCGAGCAGTTGGCGGACGGTGACGGTCGGGTAGTCGGCGGGGAGCAGCCCGGGGAGGAGTCGCTGCACCGTGGCGTCGAGGTCGATCCGGTCCTCGGCCGCGAGTTGCAGCACCAGCGCGGCGGTGAAGACCTTGGTGACGCTGCCGACCCGGAACCGGGCGTGCGGTGGTACGGGTGCCTGGCTGCGCAGGTCCCGCACGCCGGTGGCACCGGTCCAGCAGCCGTCCGGCGTGGTGATCCGGACCTGGGCGCTGGTGGCGTCGGCGTCGGGTAACCCGGCTATCGCCTGTCGGATGGGCGTCGGGTCGAGGGTGCCGGGACGGCAGACCGAACCGCCGCGACGTTCGTCGGGGATGGCAGCCGGGGCGGCCACGGCGACAGTCCCGGGGGCTGCCACGCCGAGCAGGGCACCGAGTGTCGTGGCGACGAGCACGGCCCGCCGATTCATGATCTTCATGTCCTTGAGCCTTCCGGCCGCCGGCATCGACGACATCGGGGAGAGTCCCCCGACGCACCCGGATCGTCTGCTCAGGGAGATCACCCCGGGCCGCAGGCCGCCGCCGGCGGAGGGCAGGAGCAGCCCTGGGTCGGAGCGCAGGTCAGCCGTAGTAGCGGCGGAGTTCGCGGGTGAGCACCTTGCCGGTGGCGTTGCGCGGCAGGTACTTCACGAAGATCACATCCCGGGGTACGGAGAACCGGGCGAGGTAGTGCCGCACGTACTCGCGTACCGCCTCGGGGTCGAGGGTCTCGCCGGGGCGCAGGGCGAGGAAGGCAGCGAGCCGTTGCCCGTACTGCGGATCCGGCACGCCGAGCACGGCGGCCTCGCGGACCTGCGGCAACCGGGCGAGCAGATCCTCCACCTCGGAGGGGAAGACGTTCTCCCCGCCGGAGACGATCATGTCGTCGGCCCGGCCGTCGACGAAGAGCAGCCCGTCGGCGTCGACCCGGCCGAGGTCGCCGGTGTCGAGCAGCCCGTCGTGGGTCTCCCGGCGGGCCCCGGAGGTGTAGCCCTCGAAGAGCATCTCGTTGCCCACGAAGATCCGGCCGACCCGCCCGGCGGGGACCGGCTTCCCGTCATCGTCGAGGATCTCCAGCCGGGTGCCGTGCGGGGGCCGACCGGCAGTGGTGGGTGCCTGCCGCAACTCGGTGGGGCCGGCGATGGCGGCCCAGGAGACCTCCGTCGAGCCGTACAGGTTGTAGACGACGTCGCCGTAGGTGTCCATGAACCGGGTGGCGAGGCCACCGGGCAGCGCCGAACCGCTGACCGCGACCACCTTCAGCGCCGGCCGTGGCTCCGGCGCCGGCACATCGAGCAGGCGCTGCACCATCACCGGTACGGCGAACAGCGCCTGACACCGGTGCGTCACGAGCGCGGCCAGCGTGGCGGCCGGGTCGAACCGGCGGTGCAGCACGATGGTGGCGCGCAGCGCGAAGGCGACCTGGAGTGCGGCGTACCCCCAGGTGTGGAAGATCGGGGCGGCGATCAGCACGGTGTCCCGGGCGTGCAGCGGGATGCGGTCGACGATGGATACCAGCGGGCCGAAACCGGTCGGGACGGGCCGGCGGGCACCCTTGGGCGTGCCGGTGGTGCCGGAGGTCAGCACGATGGTCCGGCCGTCCTGGGCGGGTGGTGCGAGCCGGTCGCCGGGGAGCGCGGCGGCGATCAGGTCGTCGAGGCCGTGTTCGTCGACCCGGTGCACCTCGGCGGGGAGGCCGAGGACCCGCTCGGCGAACTCGGTGTCGTGCACCAGCACCCTGAGGCGTTGTTCCTCGGCCACGGTGCCGAGCTGCGCGGCGGACAGGCCGGTGTTGACGAGCACCGCGTCGGCGCCGAGCAGGGTGGCGGCGACGATGCCCTCGACGAGCCCGTGGTGGTTGCGGCACAGCAACCCGACCCGGTCACCGGCCTTTACGCCGAGCCCGCTGCGCATCGAGCGGGCCAGCCGTTCGGCCCGGTCGAGCAGTTCCCGGTAGGTGAGCTCGTCGCCGTGCTCGTCGACGACGGCGACCCGGTCCGGATCCCGGGCGGCGGCCTGTCGCAGCTCCCCGGCCATTCCCCAGCCCCACCGGCGCAGCGCGGTGAGTTGCGAGGCGACCCGGACGGGGCGGCCGGGGTTGAGCAGTCCCCGTCTGGTCAACGTGGTCACGATGAACGGCAGGTCCATCCGGCGAGCCTCCTTCGGGGTACGTCACGGGGTCAGGCGTATGCCTTCACCAGGGGTTCCTCTCTCGATCATGCGCCTGTTCCGGCGGGGGCCCCACCCGGTGCCGGGCGGGGGCCGCCCGTGATGCACAGCCGGTGACCGCACTGTCGGCCGACCGTGACAGGTCAGGCACGTCGGAAACCGACGGTGACCCGACCGCGTGCGGGTGTGGTTCCCGACACCCGTGCAGGGCCGCTGCGACGATCTGGATCGCGTGGTAACGCTCCACCTTCCGTTACGACGCGGCGGGTATGGCGGGATCCCCTGAGGTCTGGCCGGAAGCACCGTCTCTGCCACGGGAGACGTACTCCTCGATCACGACACCGGACTCGAACGAGCGGGTTCCGGTCAGCGTGAACGCGCGCGGCTCATGGGGGGCGTCGCCGAACATGGAGATGCCGGAACCGAAGACGACGGGGTTGCGTTTCAGGACGAGGTGGTCGATCTCCGGCAGGAGTGTGCCTGCGAGCTCGCCGCCACCACAGAGCCAGATGTCCAGACCGTCTTCCTGCTTCAGGCTGCGGGCCGTGGCGAGCGGATCGGCGGTGAGGGTGATCGCCGGGTCGACGTCGCGCCGGTGGCGACTGGCGACGACCTGCCGCAGGTGCGGGTAGGGACTGGCGACACCGATATCGAGTGCGGGGGTGAGCGTGTTCCACCCCATGATCACCGTGTCGAACCGCGTCTTCGGCGGCTCGATTCCCAGCGCTGCGTGCGCGTGCGCGGGTAGCGCATCCGCGTACTCGCCGAACACCACCGACGCATGATCACCTTCGACGAGGAATGCACCGAACCCGCCTGTCGGGTCGGCGATGTATCCGTCGATGCTGACGGCGACGTAGTAGACGAGTTTTCGCATGGCTGCTCCAATCACGAACTGCCGACTTCGGAACCGTATGCCGGTACTCATTGCCGACGCCGGGCATCGGCCGGTCGTCGATCGGGGCGGCCCTGCGGGAAATCTCCCCCACAGCACATGCGGTCAGCGGATCTGGACGCCGGAGATGGCCCGGGAGATGACCAGCCGTTGGATCTCGGAGGTGCCCTCGAAGATGGTGTAGATCTTGGCGTCCCGGTACCAGCGTTCGACCGGGTGGTCGCGCAGGAAGCCCGCCCCGCCGAGCAGCTGCACCGCCCTGTCGGTCACCGAGACGGCCACCTCGCCCGCCTTGAGCTTGGACATCGAGCCTTCGCCGGCGGTGAAGGGCCGGTTGTTGCGGCCCATCCAGGAGGCCCGCCAGACCAGCAGCCGGGCGGCGTCGATCTCCGTCCGCATGTCGGCGAGGGCGAACGCGACGGCCTGGTTGGCGATGATCGGCCGGCCGAACTGGACCCGTTCCTTCGCGTAGTCGAGGGCGTACTCGTAGGCGGCCCGGGCCACCCCGAGGGCCTGTGCGCCGACGGTCGGCCGGGACAGCTCGAAGGTGCGCATCGCGGCCTGGCCGCTGGCCCGCTGCCCGGACCGGGCCCGCGCCAGGCGCTCGTCCAGCGCCTCCCTGCCGCCGAGCAGGCAACGCCCCGGCACCCGGACGTCGTCGAGGAACACGTCGGCGGTGTGCGAGGCGCGCAGCCCCAGCTTCTTCAGCTTGCGGGTCGCGTGCAGCCCGGCCGTCCCCGGCGGTACGACGAACGCGGCCTGCCCGCGCGAGCCCAGCTCGGGCTCGACGGAGGCGGTGACCACGTGCACCCCGGCTATGCCGCCGTTGGTGGCGTACGCCTTCTGCCCGGTGAGCACCCACTCGTCGGCGGCCTCGTCGTAGCGGGCCCGGCTGCGCATCGCCGCGACGTCGGAGCCGGCCTCCGGTTCGGTGGTGCAGAACGCGGCGACGGCGGGTTCGTCGACCGTGCCGAAGCACTGCGGCACCCATTCGACAAGCTGGTCGGGGGTGCCGGCACCGTAGATGGCGGCGACGGCGAGCGAGGTGCCGAAGATGCTCATGCCGATACCGGCGTCGCCCCAGAAGAGCTCTTCACTGGCGATCGGCAGGGACAGACCGGTGGGGTCGGCCCAGCAGGTGGCGAGGAACTCGAAGCCGTACAGGCCGACCTTCGCGGCCTCCCGGATGATCGGCCAGGGGGTTTCCTCCCGGGCGTCCCACTCGGCGGCGGCCGGGCGCACGACCTCGGCGGCGAAGCCGTGCACCCAGTCCCGCAGGTCCCGCTGTTCCTCGTTCAGGTCGAGCGAGAACTCGGCCATCGTCAGGCCTTGGGGATGTCGAACAGGTTGGCGATGTTGGCCGCCAGGCCCAGGTCACCCTTGGCCTTGAGCTTGCCGGTCATGAACATCATCACCGGGTTGGCACCACCGGAGACGATCTTCAGGAACTCGACCGGACCCATGGTGAGGGCGAGCTTCGGCTCGTGCTGCGGCGGCTCGTTGACGGTGCAGGCACCGTCGGCGACGACGATCTCGTAGATGTCGGTGCCACCGTCGGGGCGACCGGTGATGTTCCAGTGGATCACGGCGTTGGTGGCGCCGGCCCGGTCGGCGCGGAACAGCTGCGGCATCCGGCCGAAGACCTCGCTGAGCACCTTGCCGCGCAGCTCGCCGGACATCACCTCGGCGATCTTGTCGTCCGGGGTGGACTTGACCAGCTTGGCGAACTCCTTGGGACCGTAGTTGGCGAAGTTGGCCGGGTCGAAGTCAGTCATGGAAGTTGCACCTCTCGGGGCGGACCGATTTGTGGTTACTCTGGCGTAACCTTACGCACGGGTAGGTATGCTCGCAAGAGTGTCCAGCACACCCAGCTTCAAGCGCCTCCCCCGGGCCGTACGCGAGCAGCAGATGCTCGACGCGGCCGTCAAGGTCTTCTCCCGACGTGGCTTCCACGCCGCCAGCATGGACGAGATCGCCGAGGACGCGGGCATCTCCAAGCCGATGGTCTACGCGTACCTCGGCACCAAGGAGGAGCTCTTCGTCGCCTGCCTGCACCGGGAGACCGCCCGGATGATGCTGGCCATCGCCGGGGCCGCCGCCCCCGACCTCCCGGCCGACCAGCGGCTCTGGCGCGGGCTGCGGGCCTTCTTCGGCTTCGTCGGGGCGCACCGCGACGGCTGGGCCGTGCTCTACCGGCAGGCCCGGGGCTCCCAACCGTTCGCCGCCGAACTGGCCGCGATGCGCGCCCGGCTGGTCGACGTGGTCGCCGGGATGCTCGACCACGCCCTGCGCGCCCGGGGCCGGGAGGTCACCGGCACCGAGCTGGAGGTCGTCGCGTACGCCCTGGTCGGCGCGAGCGAGTCGCTTGCGGACTGGCTGGCCGACCACCCCGAGGCCGAGCCGGAGAAGACCGCCACCCGGATGATGAACGTCGCCTGGCTCGGTGCGGCCCAACTCCTCGACGGCGTCACCTGGCGGCCCCCGGCGGACTGAATCGCCCGGCGAACCGCCGTGCGCCAGCCCCGACCACCACCCGCCGGGTCGTCCTACCGGTTCGGTCAGCGGCGGGCCGCGGCGCGGCGGCGGGCCCGGTAGCGCAACCAGCGGGCCAGCTCCAACAGCCCGGTGACGGCCAGCGAGAGACCGATGCCGACGAGCAGCCCGCGGAGCGGATCCCGCTCGAAGGTCAGCCCCCCGAAAAAGCCGAGCAGCCCGCAGTACACGCTCCAGGTGACGACGGCGACGGCATCGAAGAGCAGGAAACGGGAGAGCGGATAGCGGACCGCACCCATGGTCAGGGTGACGGCGGTCCTACCGCCGGGTACGTAGCGGGAGGTGGTGAGGATCGAGCCGCCCCGCCGGTCCACCGCCCGGCGGGCCCAGTCCGAGCTGGTCCGGCGGCGGCTGCCGTCGGGCAGTCGGGCCAGTCGGTGCGCACCGCCGCGCCGACCGATGCCGTAGGAGGCGTGGTCGCCGGCGAGCGCGCCGAGCGCCGCCACCGCGATCACGGCGGCCAGGTTCGGCTCGCCGCTGGCGGCGAAGACCCCGGCGGTGATCACCACGGTCTCGCCGGGTATCACCGGGAAGAACGCGTCGACCGCGGTCACCACGAAGATCACCAGGTACACCCAGGGCGAGGTGACGGTGTGGTGGAGCAGGTCGAGCACCGACTGCATGTCCCCATGCTCGACGCTGCGCCACCGGCCGGGGGCCGAGTCGCGGGATCAGCCCACCGGCCGGGGCCGGGTCGCGGGATCAGGCCACGGGGTGGGGATCAGGCCACCGGCTGGGGAGCCGGGAGCGGAGCGGTGGCCGGCGAGCCGTGCTCCCGCTTGTCGGCGGCGGTGGGACCGTGCGAGGTGAGCACCACCGGGGCGGCCAGCGCCTCGGCCACCGCCGCCGGCCAGTCGGTGGGCGGGGCGTCGTACACCGGGCGGGTCCGCAGCAGGCGGGCGGTGAGGGCCGCCTGCCGGTCCAGGTCGCCGGGCGGGCCGGGGTGCAGCCGGTCGACGCCCTCGTAGCGGCGGCAGATCCGCAGCGGAGGGCGGGTCGGATCGGAGCGGGTCAGGTCGAGGTGGGTGAGGGCGAGCCCGTCCACCCCGCCGGCCACCGTCAGGGCGTACCGGTGGGCGACGGCGTCGAAGTGGCCGAACCGGAACCGGCCCTGCCACGGGTTGGTCGGGTTGCGCGGGTCGGTCAACGGCAGGCCCCGGTCCTCGGTGACAAGCGGGCCCGGCCCGTGCCGGGTGGTGACCGTCCGCAACACCCCCAGCCGGTACGCCGACCCGGCCGCCCCCGCCTCGGCGAGCAGCGCCTCGGCGTTGGCGAAGGTGGTGGTGCTCCACGTGGTGTACGGGTGGAAGCCGTGCCACTCGTCCAGCAGCACCCCCTGCGCCCCCTCGAAGACGCAGGTCCCCGCCCGCAGCACCCCGGCCAGGTACGACCGGTCGACGATCGCCACCCGGGCGGCGAAGCCGGTGAACGCGGGCAGGCAGTCCGCCACCGGTGGGGCGTCCAGCGGGCCGAGTTCGGCGGTCAACCTGTCCCGGAGCACGGTGAGCCGGCGACGCAGCAGCTCCGGGTGGCGGCAGTCGGCCACCCGGGGCGCCTCGTCGGGGTGGGCGAGCCCGTACCGGACGGACTCGCCCACCCCCAGCCCGCAGGAGCCGTGCCGGTCGGCCCCCCGGGCGATCTCCCGGAGCCGGTTGGCGGCCCGGTGGTACGGCGTGGCCAGCAGCGCCTCCCCGTCGACGTTGAGCCGGTCGAGGGCGTCGGGCACCCCGACCGAGGCGAGGTGGTCCGCCTCGGCCGCCAGCGCCAACGGGTCCACCACCAGCTGCCGGGCCAGGTGGGTGCGGACCCCTGGCCGGAACGTCCCCGCCCCGAACTGGGCGAACGTGTGCTGCCGCCCGTCGGGCAGCACCACGTTGTGGGCGGCCTGCGCACCCCCGTTGAACCGCACCACCGTGTGCACGGGCCGGGTCGCGCAGAGCCAGTCCACGACGGTGCCCTTGCCTGCGTCGCCGTAACCGAGGTCGACCACGATCACGTGCCGGCCGGGGTCGGGGACCGGCGGGACCGGACCGGGCCGCCGGGTCACCGGGGCGGGGACGTCGTTCACAGCCGGGTCACCCCACCGGTGCGGTGCGTGGTCGGGGCCGGCAGCGTGGAGACCTCGGTACGCCGGCCGCCGCCCAGTCGGGCCAGCGCCTTGGACACCGTGCCGCCGACGGTGGAGCCGGCCCGGTCCAGGTCGCGCAGCCCCTCGTCCAGGTCGATGGCCTGCTCGCCGAGGCCGACGGTGAGCGCGATGGTCTCGCAGACCGCGTCCAGGTCGTCGAGGACGACGGCGCGTTGCCCGAGCAGGTCCCGCCAGAAGTCGAGCACCCTGGCGTTGCCGGCGTAGTGGCTGCCGGCGGGGAGCAGGTAGTAGGTGTCCCAGCGGCGGGTCACCTCGTCGACGATCTGCCGCAGCGGCACGTCCTCGCCGAGGTCGTCGCCGATCAGCCGGCGCACCTCCCGCCGGCTCACCCGGGGGTACGCCAGCTCGTCGCCGATGATGAACAGGTAACCGCGCCGCCCCCGCTTCTCCCAGCTGTCGGTGACCGTGTGCCGGGCCATGAAGTACATCGCCAGCTCGTACGACTCGGTCAGCTGACCGCCGCCACCGCCCTCCAGCACGATTCGGCCGAGGTCGTCGTCCATCCGGTTGTCCGACTCGAACTGCCCCACCTGCAACGGCACCCGGTCGCAGGTAGCGTCGCCGATCGCGCCGAACATCACCTGCGGGTCGCGGGCGTAACCCTGGCGCAGCAGCAGCCCGAGCAGTTGCGGCAGCTTGGCCTGGAGGGTGCGGGGCACGTGCCCCATCGAGCCGGTCACGTCGAACAGCACCGCGATGGGCGTCGACTGCGGGTGCTCGGCGTTGTCGCGGCTCTCCCGCAGAGCGCCGCGCGGGTCGAGCGCCGGGTGCACGGTGCGCGCCCCGCCGTCGCTGTAGGAGAACGCGCTGGTGCCCTTCTTCCGGCGGTAGCGGTCGGCGGCGTCGTACACGTCGGTGGACCAGATTCCGCTGCCCATGGCAGCCTCCCTAGGGGTTGAGGGTGAAGGGGCGGAAGGTGCGCGGCCCGTAGAGCCGGTCCAGCACCTCGTCGAGTTCGCCGAGCAGTCTCCAGGCGTCGTCGGGTCGGGCGGCCAGCGCCGGGCGGCGGCAGCCGTCGGCGAAGGCGCGCAGCTCACGGGGGGCCCGGTCGCCCATCAGCCAGCTCATGCAGGCGGCGGCCATCGCCAGGTCGGTGCCAGGGCCGGCGGGCCGCCGCGCGGTGACCTCCGGCGGGTACCAGTCCTCGTGGCCGGGGACCAGCGCCGGGACGGTGCCACCGCCGACTGCGGAGAAGCACCAGTCGACGAGCACCACACCGTGTGCCTCCGGCTCGATCAGCACGTGCCGGGGGAGCACCGCGCCGTGCACCACGCCGGCCCGGTGGGCCAGGCCGAGGGCGACCAGCAGCCGCCGCCAGATCCAGGCCGCGTCCCGGGCGTCCAACCCGTCCGGGTACGCCCGGCGTACCGCGTCGAGGTCGTGCAGCCCGGGTACGGCGGCCAGCACGGTGATCCGGCGTTCCGCGCCACTGGCCGCGTCCCGGTGCCGGAAGGTGTCGACCAGCCGGGGCACGTACGGCAGGTGGCGGGGGTCGCCGCGCTCCTCGATCTGCCGCAGGGCGTGTGCCTCGCGGGCCAGCAGGTCGTTGTCGGCCGGGTCGCGGGGCAGTTTGAGCAGCCGGTCCGCCCCGACGTCGTAGAGGTCGGCGAGGTCACCGGCGTGGGCCAGCGCGCCGAGCCGGTACCCCCCGAACACGACCGTCGGTCCGTCGGGGGCCGCGTCGTCGGCGGCGGGGCCACCGGAGGCCGGCCCGGTGGCGGTCGACCCGCCGGCCGGGTTCGAGGGGTCGGTGGGAGAAGGGGCCCGGGCGGCCTGCCAGCGGGTGGTGACCTGGACGAAGGCGTCGGTGGCCGCGGCGCGTGCCCGGGCGTCGAGCGCGCCCAGCCGGTCGGGGTGCAGGGCCGCGACCAGCTCGCGGTAGCGCCGCCCCGGGGTGTCGACGCCGAACAGGTCGGCGTCGGTGCGGGCCGCCGCGACCAGGCGGATCGCCTCGTCGGTCCTCACCGGACGGTCTCCTCCCGGGCGGGGCGCAGCAGCGCCGGGTGCAGCAGCCGGGCGTCGCCGGCCCGGTAGAGCCGGGCGCGGGGGCCGCCCCGGGCACCGCCGCGTTCGGTGCTGGTGCCGGTGCTCTCCACGAAGCCGGGGACGGAGAGCACCTTGCGGTGGAAGTTGCCGGCGTGCAGCGGGTGCCCCCATACCGTCTCGTAGACGCCGCGCAGCTCGGCGATGGTGAACTCGGGGCCGAGGAAGCGGGTGGCCAGCGGGGTGTATTCGAGCTTGGACCGGGCCCGTTCCAGCCCGTCGTCGACGATCCGGGCGTGGTCGAAGGCGAGCTGCCGGCTGGGCAGGGCGGTGACCGGCAGCCAGCCGGCCTCGTCGGCGTCGGAGTCGGCGACCGGGTCGGGCAGGTCGGGGGCGAAGGCGAGGTGGGCCACGGAGACGATCCGCATCCGCGGATCCCGGTCCGGGCTGCCGTAGCTGGCGAGCTGTTCGAGGTGGACCCGGCGCAGCCGGTCGCCGCCGAGGCCGGTCTCCTCGGCGAGTTCGCGGCGGGCCCCGGTGGTGAGGTCCTCGTCGGGCTGGACGAAGCCGCCGGGCAGCGCCCAGTGCCCCTGGTAGGGAGGTTGGCCGCGTCGGATCAGCAGCAGGTGCAGCGCGCCCTCGCGGATGGTCAGCGCCACCACGTCCACGGTGATCGCGGTCGACGGGTAGGCGCCGGGGTCGTATCCGGCGAGGAAGTCCTGCTCGTTCACCGCATCCCTCTCAGGTTGAGAATTACTCGATCTGAGAACAACCTAGCTCACGAAACGGCGGTGGGCAACCGCCGTGCGTCGTTCAGCGGATGGTGCCCACCAGGTGCGGGCGGCCGGTCCGCGTGTCGTGCAGGGCGAAGTCCCAGCCCGGGACGGCGCTGAACGCCACAGTCGACGGCAGCGGCACCGGCAGCTTGAACCCCACCTCCACGGTGTACGCCTCAGGCAGCCGGCTCTCCAGCGCGGCCAGGCAGCGGGCCTTGCTCCACATGCCGTGCGCGATCGGTCGGGGGAACCCGAACAGTCGCGCCCCCAGCCGGGAGGTGTGGATCGGGTTGTGGTCCCCGGAGACCCGGGCGTACTCCGTACCCACCCGGGGGGTGAGCCGCCAGTGCGCGGTGGCGGCCGGCGGCGCGGGGCGCTCGCCCGGGTCGCGCCCGGCACCGCCGTCGGCCCCCCGCTCCCGGCCCAGGTACGTCGACACCCCGCGCCACACCTCCTCGCCGCCGACCGAGCCGACCAGGACGACGTCGACCTGCCGCCCGCGCGGATGCGGTCGCAGCTGCTCGGCGTGGACGACGAAGTCCCACGGTTCGCCGGCCGGGACCGGTCGTCTCACGCTGATCCGGTTGCCCACGTGCACCACCCCGGCCAGCGGGAACGGGAACTCCGGCAGGGTCATCAACCGCAACGCCAGCGGGAAGCCCAGCACGTGCGGGTAGGTCGCCGGCAGTGCGTCGGCCAACCGGAAACCGCACACCCGGTCGTACTCGGCGAGGTGGGTCCGGTCGACGGTGACCCCGGTGACGGCCAGCTCGACCGGGGGCGCGGCGTCCGGCCGACGGGACCGGCCGATCCCGGGCACCGCGTCGCGCAGCGCCCGCCGGTAGAGCGCGCCCGGCCTGGGCAGGCCGGGCAGCTCCACCCGGGCCCGCCCGGCCCGCGTCGACAGGTCGTGCGTCTCGTCGACGGCCCGGTCGTGCCCCGGGTCGGCGGCGCGGGCGGCGGCCAGCGCCGCCGGTGAGATGACCTCGGTGGGCCCGTCGATCAGGTCGCCGACCGACAGTTCCCCGTCGCCGGACTCCCCGGGTCGGTTCCTGCGTCGTGCCATCACGCCCCCAACAGACTCTGGCCGCAGACCCGGACCACGTTGCCGCTGACCGCACCCGATGCCGGCCAGGCCAGCCAGCCGATCGTCTCGGCGACGTCCACCGGCAGGCCACCCTGCGCCAGGCTGTTCATCCGGCGACCCGCCTCCCGGATCACCAGCGGCATCCGGGCGGTCAGCCGGGTCTCGATGAAGCCGGGGGCGACCGCGTTGACGCTGATCCCGCGCCCGGCCAGCGCCGGGGCGAGCGAGTCGACCAGGCCGATCACCCCGGCCTTGCTTGTCGCATAGTTGGTCTGGCCCCGGTTGCCGGCGATCCCGGCGATCGACGAGACGGCGACCAGCCGGCCGCCCTCGGGGATCAACCCCCGTTCCAGCAGCACGTCGTTGATCCGTTCCTGACTGGAGAGGTTGACGTCGAGCACCGAGTCCCACCTGTCGGCGTCCATCCGACCCAGTGTCTTGTCCCGGGTGATGCCGGCATTGTGCACCACCACGTCGACCCGGCCGTGCCGCTCGGCCAGGTGGTCGGCGAGCCGGGTGGGGGCGTCCGACCCGGTGAGGTCGAGTTGTACGGCGGTGCCGCCGATCTCGTTGACGACCGCCGCGAGGGCGTCCCCGGCCGACGGGACGTCCAGCGCGACGACCTGCGCGCCGTCGCGGGCCAGCACCCGGGCGACCGCCGCGCCGATGCCCCGGGCCGCGCCGGTGACCAGCACCACCTGCCCGGCCAGCGGCCGGTTCCAGTCCGCCGGGACGGCGGCCGGCCCGGTGCCGACCCGGACCACCTGCCCCGAGACGTACGCGGAGCGGCCGGAGAGCAGGAACCGCAGGGTCGCCTCCAGGCTGGTCGGGGTGCCGGCGTCCCCGGCCCGGGTGACGTACACCAGTTGGGCGGTGACGCCCCGACCGAACTCCTTGCCGATGCTGCGGGTCAGCCCCTCCAGGGCCCGCTGGGCGGTGGCCTCCCGGGGCGAGCCGCATTCGGCGGGCGGGGTGCCCAACACGATCACCCGACCGCTGGGCAGCACCGCCCGGGCCTGCGGGTGGAAGAAGTCGTAGAGCTGGCGCAGGCCGGTGGAGTCGGTGACGCCGGTGGCGTCGTACACCAGGGCACCGTTCTTCGGCAGTTGGCCTGTGGTGGGGTCCGGGTCGCCGCTCGCCGGTGTGTCGCGCAACTCGACCCCGGCGTCGAGCAGCATCCGGCCCACCTGGACTGCCAGTCTCGACCCGCCGGCCGCGCCGAGCAGGACCGGGCCGGGCAGCAGCGGGTCGCCGGGGGTGTGCCGGCGCAGTCGCGGCGGGTCGGGCAGCCCGAGGCGCTTGACCAGCGCGCGGCCGGCCCCCGATTGGACGAAGCTCGCGTACCTGTCGGTCATAGGCGTAGCCTACTGGCCAGTAGGTTGTGGGCAAGCCCTGAAACGGAGGCGGGATCGTGCAGAGCATCCGGCGGGTCGCGGTCATCGGCGGCAACCGCATCCCCTTCGCCCGGTCCAACTCCCGGTATGCCAGCGCGTCCAACGCTGACCTGCTCGGCGCGGCGCTGGACGGGCTGATCGCCCGGTTCGGGCTGGCCGGGCAGCGGGTCGGCGAGGTGGTGGCCGGGGCGGTGCTCAAGCACTCCAAGGACTTCAACCTGACCCGGGAGGTGGTGCTCGGCTCGAAACTCGACCCGCACACCCCCGCGTACGACATCCAGCAGGCCTGCGGCACCGGCCTGGAGGCGGCGATCCTGGTCGCCAACAAGATCGCCCTCGGGCAGCTCGACGTGGGCATCGCCGGTGGCGTCGACACCACCTCCGACGCGCCGCTGGCGATCAACGAGGACATGCGCCGCACCCTGCTCAAACTCAACAGCGCCCGGACCCTCGGCGAGCGGCTGAAGATCGCCGCCAAGCTCCGCCCGCACCAGCCGTTCAAGCCGGAGTTGCCGCGCAACGCCGAGCCCCGCACCGGGCTGTCGATGGGCGAGCACGCCGCCCGGACGGCCCTGCGCTGGCAGGTCGACAGGCGGTCCCAGGACGAGTTGGCGCTCCGCTCGCACCAGCGCCTCGCCGCCGCGTACGACAGGGGCTTCTTCGACGACCTGATGACCCCCTATCTGGGGTTGACCCGGGACCAGAACCTCCGCGCCGACACCAGCCTGGAGAAGCTCGGCGCGCTCCGGCCGGTCTTCGGCACCCGGGGCCCGGACGCCGAGCAGGCCACCATGACCGCCGGCAACTCGTCCCCGCTGACCGATGGCGCGTCCACCGTGCTACTCGCCTCCGAGCAGTGGGCGCGTGAGCACCAACTCCCCGTACTGGCCTGGTTCTCCTGGTCGGAGACGGCGGCGGTGGACTTCGTGCACGGCGACGAGGGGCTGCTGATGGCCCCCGCGTACGCGGTGCCCCGGATGCTGGAGCGGGCCGGGCTGACCCTCCAGGACTTCGACTTCTACGAGATCCACGAGGCGTTCGCGTCGCAGGTGCTGGCCACCCTGGCGGCCTGGGAGTCGGCGGAGTTCGGCAAGGAGCGGTTGGGGCGGGACGCCCCGCTGGGCGCGATCGACCGGGACCGGCTCAACGTCAACGGTTCGTCGCTGGCCGCCGGGCACCCGTTCGCCGCAACCGGTGGCCGGATCGTGGCGACGCTGGCCAAGCTGCTCGCCGAGCAGGGCGGCGGACGCGGGCTGATCTCGATCTGCGCGGCCGGCGGGCAGGGCGTGACCGCCATCCTGGAACGCTGACACACCCACCCCGGCCCCGGTCCGGCCGGGGTGATCCTCCCGAACCTCCTTCGAGGGACGAATAGCCCGAAGGTTCACGTTCCGGCACTGACCTCCACACGATAAGGGCGTTACTCGTCCCTTATCAGGAGGTTTGTGGTGAAACGTAGACGTTGGCTGGTCGCCGTCCTCTCCGGGGCGGCCCTGGTCGTCCTCCCCGGGGCCGCGCCGTCGGCCGGTACGCCGATCACCACGGCCGAGGTCGCCGCGCTCGCCGACGACGGCTCCCGGGGGCCGGACGGGAGTCGGCCCGGTCCCGGCGCGCAACCCACCGCCCGACCCGGTCACGGCCAGACCGGTCGGTCCCGCGCCCCGCAGCCGCCGCCGGACGCGAGCCTCTGCCGCCCCGGCCTGCCACCGGACGCCCCGCAGACCACCCGGTTCTATGACGACAACCGGCTGCTCGGGCCGGCCGTACTGCCGACACAGTCCCCGGTCGGCCCGCTGCTCGCCGGCTACCGGCGGTTCGGCGCGCAGAGCGAGTCCCAGTGGATCTCGAACTACACCCTGAACGGGGCCGGGACCACGCTGGTCTTCCCGCCGGAGAACGGCTTCTTCCTCGGCCCGGACGGCAAGCCGGTGAAGCAGCGGCAGACCATGCTGCCCGGGTACCGCCTCGACCGCTTCGGCTTCACCGGTGGCGCCTTTCTGGCCCCGCTCGGCACCCCGTTCAACTCCCGCTCCCTCGCCCCGCAGAGCCTGAACACCCCGCCCACGCCGCCGGCCACCACGCCGGCCGCACCGCTGGCGAACTACCACACCTACTGCGTGCTCAAGCCGTTCGACGTCGACTCCGGCCCGATCGCCCCCTGGTTCGCGCAGCCCGGCATGGGCACCCAGTTCCAGCTCAACCCGGAGTACGTGCCGCAGGCCGGCAAGCTGCTGACCGTGCAGTGGTTGCTCGACCACCACGTCATCGTCGAGGAGTATCTGGGTGGGGGCACCCCGCCCTGCCCGACCGACGCCGTGCCGCGTCAGGGTGGGGCGGGCGGCGGGCTGCGTGCCGCACCGGTCTGCTGATCCGCTGCCGCCCCTTCCCCGCACCCTGGAGGTCACAGTGGACCGGCACGAGTTGCGTAACGCCCTCTTCACCACCGGGATCTCCCCGGACGCCTTCGAACTGGAGGGGGTGCACGAGCACGTCCCGCTGCCACCCGACTTCTGGTTCCTCCGCAGGTCCGCCGACGGGCGGTGGGAGATCGGGGCGTACGAACGCGGGGTGTACGACGTCCGCCTGACCTGCGACACCGAGCAGGAGGCGTGCGCGGGCCTGTGGCGGGCGCTTACCGGCCGACCCGCCCCGCCCTGACGACGTTCGGGCGCAGCGCCGGTTCCGGTCGGCCACCGACCGGGCGGAGTGGAGGTTTGAGCAGTTCAAAGCGGTGTTGCCGGGCCTACCTACCGTGGTGTCAGCCCGCCCGGAGCCACGGTGGCGGCGCCCCTCAAGGAGTGGCCATGCCCGGTCGATCTCTGCTCCGTACCGCCGCCGTCGCCCTCGCCGCCGCGCTCGCGGTCGGCGGCTGTACCTCCACCGGCACGAGTGCCGGGGACCCCACCACGGAGGCCGGGGCGACCGACGCCGCGCCGGGCCCGGTCGCCGCGACGACCCCGGCCGGCACCGGCTCGATCACCGACACCGACGCGACTGGCGGTGGCTCGACGGGCGGTGGGTCGACCGGCGGTGGGTCGACCGGGGGTGGCACCGGCAGCAGCGGCGGGGGCCGGTCCGGTACGAAGTCGAGCGGCCCGACCATCAGCTACTTCCGGGTCGCCGACAAGCCGTCCTGCCCGGCCGGGACCAATGTCAACCCGATCGCCGGCAGCCCGGCCCTGGTGGAGTGGAAGGCCGGCAACGTCGACTCGGTGGCCCTCTCGGTCGATGGTCCCGGCATCTACGGCGACGACTACCCGCCGGCCGGCAGTGAAACCTTCAACTTCCCCTGTTCCGGCCGGGAGGGTGAGGTCCAGAAGCACACCTACACGCTGACCGTGCGCAACGCCCACGGCACGCAGACGAAGACCATCGTGGTGACCGCCCCGGTGCACGACATCCCGAAGGTCTGACCCGGCGACCTGGTTCGGGTGGCTGCCCCGGCGTGCGGGACAATGAGGTACGTGACGACGATCCCGAACGTGCTCGCCCACCGGTACGCCTCACCCGAGTTGGTCGCCCTCTGGTCCCCGGAGGAGAAGGTGCGGATGGAGCGGCGGCTCTGGCTCGCCGTGCTCCGCGCCCAGCGGGACCTCGGCGTGGCCGTGCCGGACGGGGTGGTCGAGGCGTACGAGCGGGTGGTCGACCAGGTCGACCTGGCCTCGATCGCCGAGCGGGAGCGGGTCACCCGGCACGACGTGAAGGCCCGGATCGAGGAGTTCAGCGCGCTCGCCGGGCACGAGCACGTGCACAAGGGGATGACCTCCCGCGACCTCACCGAGAACGTCGAGCAGCTCCAGGTGCGCGCCTCGCTGGAGCTGATCCGGGACCGGGTGGTCGCCGCGCTGGCCCGGCTGGCCTGGCTCGCCCACGAGCACTCCGGCCTGGTGCTGACCGGCCGGTCGCACAACGTCGCCGCGCAGGCCACCACGCTGGGCAAGCGCTTCGCCTCGGCGGCGGAAGAGCTGCTCATCGCGTACGAGCGGCTGGAAGACCTGATCAACTGGTACCCCCTGCGCGGGATCAAGGGGCCGGTGGGCACCGCCGCCGACCAGCTCGACCTCTTCGACGGCGACGCCGCGAAGGTGGCCGAGCTGGAGCGGCGGGTGGCCGGGCACCTGGGCTTCTCCCGGGTGCTGGACAGCGTCGGGCAGGTCTATCCGCGCTCGATCGACATGGCGGTGCTCGCAGCCCTGGCGCAGGTGGCCGCCGCGCCGTCGTCGCTGGCCACCACGATCCGGCTGATGGTCGGTCAGGAGTTGGCAACCGAGGGCTTCAAGCCGGGTCAGGTCGGCTCCAGCGCGATGCCGCACAAGATGAACACCCGCTCGTCGGAACGGGTGAACGGCTTCGCGGTGATCATCCGGGGCTACCTGTCGATGGTCGGCGAGCTGGCCGGTGACCAGTGGAACGAGGGGGACGTCTCCTGCTCGGTGGTCCGCCGGGTGGCCCTGCCGGACGCCTTCTTCGCCGCCGACGGGCTGTTCCAGACCTTCCTCACCGTGCTCGACGAGTTCGGGGCCTACCCGGCGGTGATCAGCCGGGAGCTGGAGCGCTTCCTGCCCTTCCTCGCCACCACCAGGATCCTGGTCGCGTCGGTGCGCCGGGGCGTCGGCCGGGAGGTCGCCCACGAGGTGATCAAGGAGCACGCGGTCGCCGTGGCGTTGGCGATGCGGGAGAAGGGCGCCCCGGAGAACGACCTGTTCGACCGGCTTGCCGCCGACTCCCGCCTCGGCCTCACCCGCAGCGAGATCGACACCCTGGTCGCCGACCCCGCCACCTTCACCGGTGCCGCCCAGGCCCAGGTGGACGCGATCACCCGCCGCATCACCACCGTCGTCACCGCCCACCCCGAAGCCGCCACCTACTCCCCACCCCCCATCCTCTGACAGGAGTAGACCTACTTCCCCGAACGTCGCCCCCTATAGCAACCCCACCCCGCACCCCCCACCCCCCAC
>NZ_JBTMMT010000091.1:0-20271 GCF_055517075.1 Micromonospora sp. DSM 43699 | reverse complement strand
GGGTGGGGGTGGCGGGGTGGTGGTTCCGGGGAACTGCTGAGGGCATGGGGGGATCCTCGGCGTCATGTGAGCGTTAACAGGCTGGAATTGTCAACGCAACAAACAGACCCCGTCAAGGAGCCGTGGCCGGCCGATGCGCTGCGCTCACGCCCGCTCACCGCGCGGCGACCCGTGGGTACGCCCGACGCCGCCGGGCGACACGGGACCGACCCACCGCCCTACTTGATCCTGCGGGTGGACCGGACCACGACGTCCGCGTACTCCGGGTGCCGATCCAGCCAGTCACGCAGGAACGGGCAGATCGGCACCACCGTCCGCCCCCGGGACCGGGCGTCGTCCATCACCGCGCGGGCCAGGGTCGACCCGACCCCTCGCCCCTCGAAGGCCGGATCGACCTCGGTGTGCGTGTAGGCGATGATGGCACCGGTCAGCTGGTAGGTGACGACCCCGGCCAGCGCTGCGGTCTCGTCGCGCGCCTCGAACCGTTCCCGGTCCGGCGCGTCTGTCACGGTGAACTCCACCCGACCATCCAAACACGCCCGTGCGGGTACGACCCGCGAAGGCACCGCCGCCTACCGAACCGGGGTCAGGCCCGCAGCGTGTGGCTCGGCGGTTGGCCGTAGGCGGCGCGGTAGTCGGTGGCGAACCGCTTCGCGTCCGTGAACCCCCACCGGGCGGCGATCGCCGTGACCGTGTCACCGTTCGCCGGGTCACCGTCGAGCAGATCCTGGTGGGCCCGCTCCAGCCGGACCCGGCGGGCGTACCGGGCGGGGGTGGTGTCCTGGTAGCGGCGGAACGCGTACTGCAACCCCCGGGCGGACACCCCGGCTGCCCCGGCCAGCTCCACCAGCGACACGTACCGGTCGATGTGCGCGTCCACGTAGTCCATCGCCCGGCGTACGACGGCGGGCGAGAGGTTGGCCGGGGCACGCTGCCGAGGGACGGTGGTGGCGCACGGGAAGACCGCCAGTGCCGCCGTCGCCAGCATGTGCCGGACCTGCCCGACGATCAGCGGATTGGCGATCAGGTCGGCATCGGCCAGCACCACCTGCTGCACGTACGCCAGCGTCCCCAGCCAGTGCCGTTCCAGGCCGGTCGACCTCGGTCGGATGCCCTCGAAACGCACCACCGGGTCGCCGCCCTCCCCGCCGCGGGCGACCTCGTCGAGCAACGTCGTGGGGAGCCCGACGGTGAACGACTCCAGGGCATCGCATTCCAGCTCGAGCGTGACGTCGGCGGGTATTAGCGCCACATGGCCGGGTGTCACCCGGTAGCTGTCCCGGCTGTCGGCGACGACGAGTCTTCCGGCTCGCACCTGAATGATGTTGACGAGGTCACGCGCGACGCCGGCCACCCGGATACCGGCCGAGTACCGCAGGCCGGTCAACGCGACGTCGCCGAGCGCGAGGCCCATGCCCTGCAGCTCCACCCCCTCGGGCCCGACGGATTCGTGCAGGACGGAGATGTCGGCGAAGGTGGCCCGGAAGAAGGCGCGCACCTCGTCGACATCAGTCAACGTGAACCGCTGCCAGGGCGGCGTCTTCACCCCGGCCTCGGGATCGGCGTCCACGGCTGGTCGCACCGTCGGCCGCCGGGTCATCGGCGGCCGATAGCCCGCCATCCATACCCTCCCGCTGCCACGCCCTCCGGCTGAGCGCCGACCGGCGGAAATCCAATAAAGCCGCACTATAGGCGAAATCAACGATGCGTGAAGCGCCACGCCCGAGACAGGGCAAACCTCCTGACCGCAGGATTCTCTATACGCGCAGCAAGGTAGTGAAAGGCGAAAATTGAACCACGCCCAGCAGCGCCGAAACGATTATCTACGCGCAGAGTCGAAGGGTTGCCGAAAACGAAGACGTGGGTCGAAATTGCCACTGCCCACCTTCCCCGGACCTCGGTCCCACCGCGCGAACAACCTCGAAGGCGGCCTCCAGCAGCACCTGTGCCGTCACGTGAGGTCGCCCGACGAACGCCGGAAACCCTTTACCCGCAGGCCATCCGCAGGCAGTCGCACGGCACGACCTGCCGGGCGGGGTGCCCGCACGGGCACCGGCCCGGGACGGCACCGCACGTTTCCCGCGCAACGACCGACGCCAACAGCGTGACCAGCCGGGCGTCGACGCGTTTATCCCGACGGCGGTCGCCTCCGCCCGGCCACCCGGGCCAGCAGTAGACATATGCCGACGTAAGCTACTATCCAGGTAAATCGCCCATTTGATCTTCCCCACAGGTCATCCTGGGCAGACACCTACCGAAGCAAGGAACTGACATGGAACGCAGCGAAATCGACGGCACCCGGACAACACCGCACGCCCCGGGCTACCAGCCCCCGACAGTCACCCGGCTGGGCACCCTCGCCGAACTCACCCGGGGTGGCACCGTCGGCCCGGACGACGGGCTGGGCGGTAACGGCGACGCCTCGCTCGGCTGAGCCGTGCGGGGAGCCGGGGTACCGATGCTGTCCCTCGTCCGGGCCACCCGGCGGTTCGGTCGACGCACCGTCTTCGCCGGCCTCGACCTCGACGTCGCGGCCGGCGAGCGGGTGCTCCTGGCCGGGCCCAACGGAGCCGGCAAGACCACCCTGCTGCGGTGTCTGTCCGGCACGCTCGCACTGAGTGCCGGACGGGCCGCCGTGGCCGGTCATCCGGTCGGCTCGCCGGGCGCCAGGCGCGCGACGGGGGTGTGCCTGGCACCGGAACAGGGGCTCTACGACCGGCTCACGGCACGCCAGAACATCACGCTCGTCGCCCGCCTCCGGCTGCCCCGGCGGGCCGTCCGCGCCGCCGTCACCGGGATCGAGGAGGAGTTCGGCGTCACCCGCTACGCCGAAGTGCCGGCCGGCCGCTGCTCGGCCGGCATGCGGGCCCGGGTCAGCATCGCCCGGTCACTCGTCGGCGCACCCGCGCTGCTGCTGCTCGACGAGCCGGGGCGTTCCCTCGACGACCAGGGTCGGCGGTTGCTCTGGCAGGCTCTCGACCGACGGGCGGAGCTGACCTGTGTCGTCGCCTCCCACCACCCCGACGACGGGATCCGGTGCCCCCGGAAGCTCACCCTGGCAGCGGTCGGATGACGCCGCTGACCGGCCCACAGGTCCGCCCCCGTTCGGCTCCGGCCGCCCCCGGTCCGGCTCCCCGGCCCGGAGCAGGGGCGGCCGGTCGGGTCGGGCTCGCGCTGGCGGGCGGTCGGGCCGTACTCGCCCTGATCCGGCGGGACCTCGGCGACCGACAGTTGCTCCGGCTGCCGCTGCTGTTGGATCTCGTGTTCGGGGTGGTGAACCTGCTGGTCTTCCTGTTCATCTCCCGGGTGCTGACCCCTCCGGGGGCGGCCCATCCGCTGGGCGCGACGACCTACTTCGACTTCGTCGCGGTCGGCATCGTCTTCATGCTCGTCCTCCAGGCCGCGACCACGCAGTTGACCTCCCGGGTGACCCGGGAGCAGCGCGGGGGCACGCTGGAGCTGCTGGTCGCCCAGCCGGTGCCGGCGTCCGCCCTCGCGGTCGGCACGGCGGCGTACCCGTTCCTGCTGGCGCTGCTGCGGGCCGGGGTCTACCTGCTCCTGCTGCACGCGCTGTTCGGCCTGCACACCGGGCGGGCCGACTGGTGGGGCGTCGTCGCGGTCCTGGTGGCCGGCAGCGCGGCGATGATGGGGATCGGCATCGGGCTCGCCGGGTTCGCCGTCGCCGCCGGGCACGGCGAAGCCGCCGCCCGACTGCTGGTCGTCGGGGTGTCCTTTGTGTCCGGGACGTACTTCCCGGTGACCGCGCTCCCCGGTGACCTACCGGCGCTGACCGCCGTGCTGCCCAGCCGGATCGCGCTGGACGGTTTGCGCGCCGCGTTGTCCGGCGGCGCCTGGGCCGGCTCCGCACTCACCCTGCTGGCCGCCACCGTGCTGTTGTTACCCCTGTCGACCTGGGTCTTCGGGCGCGCGCTGCGGATCGCCGCCGCCCGGGGAACCCTCACCCGTGATTGAGGTGCCAATGCTCCGCCCGACCCCGTTCGACATCGCGTCCGGCACCGTGCTGGGCGTGGGGCCGCCCACGCTGCGGGTCGTCCCCCCGGTCGCCCCGGACCCGCTCGCCGCGTTGGAACGGGCGGTGCTGCCCGCGCTGAGCCGACCGCCGTGCCTGGTGAGCTTCTCCGGCGGGCTGGACTCGTCGCTGGTGCTCGCCGTGGCCGTCCGGGTGGCCCGGTGGGAGGGCCTACCCGACCCGGTCCCGGTCACCTGGCGGTTCACCGGCGCACCCCGGGCCGACGAGTCGTCCTGGCAGGACCGGGTCGTCGCGGCGCTCGGCGTCGGGGCCTCGTGGGAGATCCTGCGGGCCGACCACGACCTGGACCTGGTCGGCCCGGTCGCCGGCCGTTTCCTCCACCGGTACGGGGTGCGGCATCCGGTGAACCTGCACCTGCACCTGCCGCTGCTGGAGCTGGCCGGCGGCGGAAGCCTGCTCACCGGACTCGGCGGGGACCAGGTGCTGTCCGGGTGGCGTCGTCCGCCACCCCGGTCGACCCGGGCCCGCCTGGGCCGGGTCCGGGTCCTCGCCCGTGAGCTGTCGCGCCGGCACCGGCCGAGGCGGCTGTTCCCGTGGCTGCCGGCGGAGACAGCCCGGCAGGTCGACCGCGCGCTGCGGGCGGAGCAGCGGGCCGAGCCGCGCCGGCTCGGACCCCGCGTCGCGTGGCACCTCCGCCGCCGCGACCTGGTGATCACCCGTTCGGCGTTCACCGCCGTCGCCGAGGACCACGACGTCACCCCGGTCCACCCGCTGCTCGACCACGCCTTCCTGGACGCGCTCACCGCGCTGGCCGGGCCACGGCACCGCACCTCCCGGGACGGTCTGCTCGCCGAGATCGTCGGCGACGCCCTGCCGCCCGAGGTCACCGCGCCCCGCCGCAAGGCCCACTTCCGCGACGTCTTCCTGCGTACCCCGACCCGGGAGTTCGTCCGTTCCTGGGACGGCACCGGCGCGGACCCGGAACTGGTCGACGTGGTCGCGCTGCGCGACACCTGGTCCCGCTGGCCGATCCCCGGCGGCACCGCCGCCCTGGTCCAGCAGCTCTGGCTCGCGACCGCACCGGCCCCGGCCCCCCGCTTCCCGCCACGGGCCACGCCGGTCCGACCGCTACCGCCGGCCGGAGGGCGACGCGCCGGAGCCGACGCGGAGGTGACCGGGTGAGCCGGCCGGAGACCGTGCACCGGGTGGACCCGAGCCGGGTGGCCTGGCGGCGGGCCGGCGACGAGGTGGTCGTGCTGGACACCGAGCGCTCGGTCTACTTCGGACTGGACCGCTGCGGGGCGTTGCTGTGGCAGCGTCTGGTCGACGGCGCGACCCAGCGGGAACTGGTGACCGTGCTGGTGGACGACGTCGCCGTGGACCGGGACCGGGCGAGCGCCGACGTCGCGGCCTTCCTCGACGACCTGCGCCGACACGGACTGCTACCGAGGCCGTGACCGCCGTCGCGGACGCTCGCCCGCCAGGCCGTTGACCGACGTCAGGACCGCTCGCCCAACCAGGCCGGCGGGGTGGGCCGGCGAAGGATCTCCACCATGGCCTCCCGCTCGGCGTCGGTGTCGCCGTCGAGCCAGGCGTGGGCGTGGAAACCGGTGCTCGGGGCGGTCACCCCGATCACGATCGTCCGGGCGACCAGCTGACCGCCGTACCACCGTTGCAGCACCAGGGAGCGTTCCAGACAGTTGGCCCCCGTCCGGCGCAGCACGCCGAACACCACCGCGCGGTGGGCGGCGGCGTCGGACGGTGGGGCCGGCAGCCGGAGGTCGGTCATGCCGTGCCGGGCGAGCTGCCGACGGACCTGACGCACCGCCCGGCCCGCCCAGAGGGCCGTCCGGGCCGCCGGCAGGCCGCCACGGCGCAGCGCCCGCACCAGGGCGCGCGGAATCGACCGGTGACGGTCAGCCATGGCGGGAGCGCCGCGCCAACCGGGTCGCGGTCCGCAGTTCCCGCACCGCCGTCGGCAGGCTGGCGACCTGCCGGGCGAAACGCAGCAGGTAGGCGGCCGACAGGCCCACCGGGCCGCGTCGGGCCAGCCGGCTGCCGTGCCGCATCGCGGTCGGCGGTGGCAGCAGGTACGGCACCAGGTGCCGCCACCGGTCCCGTCCGGTGGGCAGCTCGGCGAGCCGGGCCAGCACGTACGCGGGGCCGGAGACCCGGCGCACGGCGGCCCACTGCGTCCGGCTCGCCTGCCGGGGCAGGTCGAGGTGGTCCGCCAGCTCCGCGCCGTCCGGTGCCAGGCGTAGCCCGAAGCTGAACGCCGGCAACGCGCCGGTCCGCGCGGCGAGCACCGTGGCCGCCCGCCACACCTCGACCGGGAAGACCTCCAACGCCCGCAGCAGGTCGGCGTGCGGCCGGTCGGAGCGACCGGGCATCGCGGCGTGCAGGGCGACAAGCAGGGCGGTGGCGGCCACGTCGGGTACGGCGACCGTGCCGCCGGCCAGCGGCAGCCGCTGCGCCGACCCGGACAGCAGGGTCCAGAACGCCTGCGGGTCGGCCACCCCGTGGAAGCCCCGGTGCAGGTCGACGACGAGCGGGGCCGGGCCGGGCGCGTACCAGGGGCGCTCGTACCAGAGCAGCCGGGGATCGGGGCGACCCGGCGGCACCGCGCTGCGGAAGCCCGACCCGGCGAGAAGCTGTTCGGCGAGGTCGAAGTCGTCGGGCGCGACCAGCAGGTCGACGTCGGAATAGACCCGGCGGCCCTCGGTGCCGAGCCGACGGGCCAGCCCGGCCCCCTTGAGCAGGATGGCCGGCACCCCCCGGTCGGCCAGCCGGGCGCAGGTCGCCACGGCGGTCGCGTCGAGGGCGAGGTGCCAGACGGCAACGCCGGTGGCCTGCGGTGCGGTCATCGGGACGCCGCCACTGCCCGCGTGGCGGTGAGGGTCCGCTCGACCAGCCGCAGGGTCGGCCCCAGTGCGGCCCAGTCGCGTGGCCGGGTGAGGTCCCACGCCGGCAGCGCGGCGAGGCCCAGCAGCGCGGTCGGATCGGTGGGCAACCGGTGCCAGGACCGGCAACCGGCGAGCCGGGTCAGCAACGTCGACGGGGGCACCGGGGTCATCGTCGGCGTCCGGCCCCAGCCGAGGAAGAGCCAGCCGCCCAGCGGGGTCCGGTCGGCGATCGGCGGCAGCGCGACGCGCAGCCGGTCGCCGGCCCGGACCGTCCGGGTGGCCAGCACCGGCCCCGGCACGGGTTCCCGCAGGTCGATGCCGCGGGGGCCGGCGTAGACGTCGGTGTGGTCGACGACCAGGATGTCGTCGGCGACCACCGGGACGTCCCGGGCGGCCAGGGCGGCGAGCAGGCTGCTCTTGCCGGCGGTACGCGGGCCGACCACCGCCCAGGCCCGCCCGGCGTGGACGAACGCGCCACTGTGGAACGTCTCCCGGCCGGCCCACCTGTTGAAGACCGTCGCCACCGGGGCGAGGTAGGGGTGGGCGAGCACGTCGGGGGCGAGCGGTGGGCCGTGGAAGGTGGCGGTGCCCCGCCGCCGGTCCACCGCGAGGGTCCGCCCGTCGGCGAGGATCCGTACCCCGCCGTCGAGGTCGACGGGGGTCGGCGGTGGCGGCGCGGCGCGGCTCTGCCGGACCAGCACCGACGGCCGCCCCGGATGGGCGTAGGCCGGGGGAAGCTCCTCGACCTCGTCCAACCCGTGCACGCACAGCCCGTAGACGGACCGCCCGGTCGCCCCCATCGCTCCCCCGTTCATGTCCTGGTCAACGACCGTCGTCGGCGCAGCGGTGCGGGTGGCGGTCATGGTGACCCGCCACCCGCACCCCTGCTGCGACAGTGCCTCAGCGCACGGTGCCGGTGATCAGGCTCAGCTTCTTCGACTCGGCCAACCGGCGGGCGTCGAGCGCCCGCTGCCTGGCCGAGGTGGCCGACTTGGCCTTCTTCGCCGCCTTGCCGGCGCCCGCGATGGTCGGGGTGTCACCGATACCGAGGGCATCGATGTCGTACGCGATCCAGAACGTGCCCGGCGTGTCGACGGCGAAGGTGAGGGCGATGTGCACCTGCCCGCCCGGCCGCAGCCCGCCCAGGTCGAACGGGATGGTCAGGGTGGTGGCCAGCCCGCCGCCGGGCGGGTTGGTGGCCGGGGCGTCCATCGACAGGTTCCGCACCAGCAGGGTCTGACCGGTGCTGATGGTGATCGAGCTGGTGGGGTTGACCGGGTTGACCAGCCGCATGTTGGAGTGGATGGCCGGGGACGACCCGCCGGGCAGCGGTGCCCCGTTCTCCTGGCTCAGGGCGGTGATCCGGACCCGGGCCTGGGTGATCGGCGTGCTGGACCGGTTGGTGATGGTGCGCCGGATGACCAGCGCTCCCGGGCTGCCCTCGACCCGGACCCGGTTGGGCGCGACGCCCTGGGCGACGCCCGGGTCGAGCAGTGTCGACTGCATGGCGGTGTTCTGCTGGTAGGTGCCCAGGCTGTTCTGCGGCGACGGGGTGCCCAACGCCGACGGCACCCCGTTGATCGGGCCGATCACCGTGGCCACCAGCCGGAAGTCCGTGGCGTTGTCGTTGGTGTCCTGCGGCTTGCCGCCGACGAGCAGCCGCACCCACGCGTTGGGCACGAATGGTGGGCTGCCGAAGGCCGGCAGCGGGGTGCCCTCGGAGAAGCCCGGCGTGGACCCGGCCGCGTCGGTGACGGTGTGTGCCGTGTCCGGCGCGACCAGCCGCAGGCCGCCCTGGCCGAGGCCCGACACGACCAGATCGGGTTGGATGTTGGGCAAGGAGTAGGTGGGGCCCACCACCAGGAAGCCACGGCGCGGTGGCAGTGGTCGCGCGCTGCCCGGAATGACGACGACCACCCCGCCGGGGGCCTCGATCCGGAACCCGGCGATCGGCAGGTTCAGCGCGGTGGTGTTGGTGACCGTGACGTACTGGTCGGTGAGACCGGTGAGACCGGACTGGGCGAACTGGGCGATCTCCAGTTGGCCAGATACGGCGGATACCTCGACCGTGACGCCGTTCGACACCGCCTCGGCGTGGGGATCGACCCCGTCGTACTGCACCCGGAACTCGTTGAGACCGAAGGCCGGCATCTGGAGATCGAACGAGGCCCGGTTGAGCGCCACCGGGAACGTCCCGAGCCGGGTCTCGATCCCGTTGGGCAGGGCGTCGATCAACGTCACCGCCCCGTCGGCCTGGCCCGGCCCGATGACCACCTCGAAGTGCACCGGGGTGCCGAAGGTGGTGGCGTTGGTGGAGGCGGTCAGGGTGACCACGCTCTTGGGCTGCACCACCAGCCGGATCGGCTTGGTGGCGCTGAACCCGTTGGCGTCGGTGATTCGGATGGTGGACGGGTAGGTCCCGGCGAGGGTCGGCCGGCCGGAGATCAGGCCGGTGGCCGGGTCGAAGGTCAGCCCTGGCGGCATCGCGCCGTCGGCCAGCCCCCAGACGAACGGCGCGGTGCCGCCGACCACGGTGAGCAGGTCGGAGTAGATCGCATCGACCTCGGCCAGTGGTGGCGGCGGGAAGACCAGGGTGGGCGCCTGGTTGACGGTCAGCACGATCAGCCGGGTGCCGGAGCGGGCCGCCGCGTCGACCACCCGGATCACCACCGGGAACTGACCGGCGGTGGTCGGCACCCCGGAGATGCCGTTGGAGGTGGGGTTGAGGATCAGCCCGGGAGGCAGCGTGCCGGAGGCCACCGACCAGGTGAACGGGGGCACGCCGTGGGTGACGTTCAGGGTCGCGGTGTAGGCGATCCCGACGGTCGCGGCGGTCGGCGCGTCGAACAGCAGCGTCGGTGACACGTTCGCGGTCACCGCCGCCGACGGCGCGGACTGCGGGCCGGTCCCGGCGGCGGTGCGGGCCGCCACGGTGAAGGTGTAGGTGGTGGTCGGGATCAGGCCGGTCACCGTGTTGGTGGTGGCCGGGCCGAAGGTCTGGGCGGCCTGCGGCACCCCGGCGACGTAGGGGGTGACCTGGTAGCCGGTGATCGGTGAGCCGCCGTCCGGGCCCGGGGTCCAGCTCAGCAGGGCCGAGGCGGTGTCCGCGGTGACCGCGATGATGGTCGGGGCACCCGGCAGGGCGAGCAGTTTCGCCGCCTTCGAGCGCGGGCTGGCCGGGCTGGTCCCGACGGTGTTCTTCGCCGCCACGGTGAAGGTGTAGCTGCCCTTCGCCGTCAGCCCGGAGACCTTCCGGCTGGTCGTCGAGGCGTCGAAGGAGACCGAGCGGGTCTTCTTCCCGTCCCGGTAGGCGGTCACCGCGTACCCGGTGATGGCGGTGTCCGGCGAGGCCGGCGCCTTCCAGCTGACCGTGGCCGTGGTGCGGAAACGGGTGGCGGTGGGTGCGGCCGGGGCCGCCGGGGGTTTCGGCCGGGCCGCCACGGTGGCGGCCGGCGCGGCAGGAAGCGGGCGGTGGAGTGTGGACGCCGGGGGCGGGACGGACCGGCCGGGGTCACGCGCCGAGGCGGAGGTGGGTGCGGTGAGCAGGCCGACAAGCAGCAGCAGGGCGGCGACGAAGGCCGCCCGTGGGTGGAGACGGTGCACCAGGGACATGAAGTGTTCTCCCTCATCGGGGGGCGGTGGGCCACCACGGAGGAAGGGATGAGGCAGCCGTTCGGCTCTGGACCGCATGCCTGATGCCCCGTACCGCGAAGGTGACCGGCGGAAATCGACCCGCTCCCCGCCGTCGACGGGAAGTCGAATCTCGACCTGTTCCTACCAGTTTTCCCAGCTCAGATGGCATTGGAGCGGCTGTCGATCCGGCCGCGGCGAGGGGCCGCGCGGGCTGCGTCGCCTACCTGACACTGTGCTGCTGCGCGTACCGGAACCATGGTTTCGCCTCCGGACCGGTGCCCGCGGCGACCGCCGGCCATCACGGACGGTGCCCGCCGACGGGTCGGCGGGCACCGGGGGGCGGTGGCACGGGTCAGCCGGAGCAGCACCCCCCGGCGGGTGCGGCATCGACGGTGACCAGGCTCAGCGGGGCGGCGAGCAGCCCGCCGGCGAGACCGGTGGCCAGGCCCCGCCCGGCCGGCTCGACGGTCGGGGCACCGCAGCAGTCGTCGCCGTCGACCGTGTCGGCGGGATTGCTGCTGCACACGCCCGTCTCGGGCAGGTCGAGCCGCACGTCGCGGGCGGCGGCCCAGTCCCCGGCGAGGGCGGCGACGACCGAGCGGACCTGTTCGTAGCCGGTGGCCATCAGGAACGTCGGGGCCCGGCCGTAGCTCTTCATCCCGACGGCGTAGTAGCCGGGCTCCGGGTGGGCGAGTTCGTCCACGCCGTGCGGGGGCACCGTCCCGCAGGAGTGCTCGTTGGGGTCGATCAGCGGGGCCAGGGCCCGGGTCGCGCCCAGCACCGGGTCCAGGTCCAGCCGCAGTTCGGTGGCGATCGAGTGGTCGGGGCGGAAGCCGGTGGCGGCCACCACCCGGTCCACGGTGACCGTCTCCGCACTCCCGTCGGGGTGCCGCACCACCACTGTCATCCGCCCGTCGGCGGGGGTGAGGGCGTGCACGGAGAAGCCGGTGAGCAGCCGGATCCGGCCGGCATCGACGTGCGCGCGCAGGCGGGTGCCGAGGGCGCCCCGGGCCGGCAGCGCGTCGGCGTCACCGCCGCCGTAGGTACGGGCCGGGGAGGCGGACCGGATCGCCCAGGTCACCTCGGTGCCGGGTACGGTGGCGGCCAACTCGGCCAGGGACAGCAGGGTGTTGGCGGCGGAGTGCCCGGCCCCCACGACCAGGGTGTGCCGGCCGGCGAACCGGTCCCGATCCGGGCCGAGCACGTCGGGCAGCGCGTGTGCCACGACGTCGCCCGCCGCCCGCTCACCACGGGCGGGCAGGCCGGCCGCGCCGAGGACGTTCGGCGTGCCCCAGGTGCCGGCGGCGTCGATCACCGCGCGGGCCGCGATCTCCTCGCCGTCGGCGAGGCGGACCAGGAACGGGGTGGTGTCGCGGCCGGCGGTCCGCAGCCGGTCCAGTCCTCGTCGGCTGATCGCCTCGACCCGGGCGTGGTAACGCAGCCGGGGCCGGAGGCTCGGCAGCTCGGCCAGCGGGCGGAGGTAGTCGGCGACGAACTCCGCGCCGGTGGGCAGCGCCTCGGGGTCCGGGGCGACCCAGCCGGCGGCGTCGAGCAGTCGTCGGGCGGCGGGGTCGATGTCGTACCGCCAGGGGGAGAAGAGCCGGACGTGTCCCCACTGGCGGACCGCCGCGCCGGGGCCGTCGCCGGCTTCGAGGACGAGGCCGGGCAGGCCGCGCTCGTACAGGTGGGCGGCGGCGGCGAGGCCGACCGGGCCGGCACCGATCACCACGACCGGCAGACTGTCCATGGTGCTCATCAGGTGACTCCTCAGGCTGGTGGTGCTGTCAGTCGACGACGGGGCTGCGGCGTTCGAGCAGGACGACGTCACGCCACCGGCCGTGGTGCCGGCCCACCCGCTCGCGGACCCCGATCACCCGGAACCCGGCCTGCCTGTGCAGGACGAGGCTGGCGGTGTTCTCCGGGAAGATCCCGGACTGGATGGTCCAGACGCCGGCCGCCTCGGTCGAGGTGATCAGCGTGTCGAGCAGCAGCCGGGCCACCCCACGCCGTCGGACGGCGGGGTGGACGTAGACGGAGTGCTCCACCACCCCGGCGTAGACCGGGCGGGCCGAGGTCGGTGCGGCGGCGATCCACCCGACCACGATGTCGTCGCCGTCGACCGCGACGAAGCGGTGGTCGGGCAGCCGGGTGGCGTCGAAGTCCGCCCAGGCCGGCGCGGTGGTCTCGAAACTGGCGGCACCGGCGTCGAGGCCGGCCTGGTAGATCGCCAGCACCCGGTCGGCGTCGTCGGCGCGCATGCGGCGAAGGGTGACGTCGGCCATGAGCGGGCTCCGTTCGACCTCGGCGGGGCCGCCCGTGACCAGGTCGGCGGCGGGCGGGAACCGGAGCGCCGCACGATGCGACGTCCGTCGGGTCAGACAGTTGCACGCTGATTAGATTAGTGTCAACCTAGAAGCATGTCTAAACAACCGGGGGCCCTCACCCCCGTCGACCTGGGCGCCGACGCACCGTGCTGCCCGCCCCTGGCGGAGCAGCGCCTGCCGGCCGGGACCGCCACCGCGCTCGCGCCGGCCTTCAAGGCTCTCGGCGACCCGGTGCGGTTGCAGCTGATGTCGATGATCGCCTCGGCCGAGGGCGGCGAGGTGTGCGTCTGCGACCTGACCCCGGCGTTCGACCTGACCGGCCCGACGATCTCGCACCACCTCCGGACGCTGCGCGAGGCCGGGCTGGTCGACGCCGAGCGGCGGGGCACCTGGGTCTACTACCGGGCCCGGCCGGCACTCCTGGGGCAGCTCGCCGCGCTGCTCACCGTCGCGCCGGCGAGCACCCGCCGGGAGTGCCCGTGAGCACCACCACCCACGACTCCCCCGCCGCTCCCGCCGTGGTCGGCCGGCTGTCCCGCCTCGACCGGCTCCTGCCGCTCTGGATCGGTCTGGCGATGCTCGTCGGCCTGCTCCTGGGCGGGTTGGTCCCCGGGCTGAACGCCGCCCTGGACGCGGTGACGATCGGCGGGATCTCGCTGCCCATCGCCCTCGGCCTGCTGATCATGATGTATCCGGTGCTGGCCAGGGTCCGCTACGACCGGCTCGACACCGTCGCCGGTGACCGGCGACTGCTGGTGTCGTCGCTGGTGCTCAACTGGCTCGTCGGCCCGGCGGTGATGTTCGCCCTCGCCTGGCTCTTCCTGGCCGACCAGCCCGCGTACCGGACCGGCCTGATCATCGTCGGCCTGGCCCGGTGCATCGCCATGGTGATCATCTGGAACGACCTCGCCGGCGGTGACCGGGAGGCCGCCGCCGTGCTGGTCGCCCTCAACTCGGTCTTCCAGATCCTCGCCTTCGGCCTGCTCGGCTGGTTCTACCTGACCGTGCTCCCGGACTGGTTGGGCCTGCCCGGCGCCGCGCTGGCCGTCTCCGGCTGGGACATCGCCGGCAACGTGCTGATCTTCCTGGGCATCCCGCTGGTCGCCGGCTACCTCACCCGCCGCCTCGGCGAACGCGCCAGGGGCCGCGACTGGTACGAGTCCCGGCTGCTGCCCCGGATCGGCCCGGCCGCCCTCTACGGGCTGCTGTTCACCATCGTGATCCTGTTCGCCCTCCAGGGCGACGCGATCACCGGCCAGCCCCTGGACGTCGCCCGGATAGCCCTGCCGCTACTTGTCTACTTCACGGTGCTGTGGGCCGGTGCCTACCTGCTCGGCCGGGCTCTCGGCCTCGGCTACCCGCGCACCACCACGCTGGCCTTCACCGCCGCCGGCAACAACTTCGAACTCGCCATCGCCGTCGCGATCGGCACCTTCGGCGTGACCTCCGGTCAGGCCCTCGCCGGGGTCGTCGGCCCCCTCATCGAGGTGCCCGTCCTGGTCGGCCTGGTCTACGTCTCCCGGTGGGCCCGCCGCCGGTTCTTCCCCGTCACCGTCGCCCGCCCCTGATCCGCCCGGCCCGACTCGTCGCCGGGCCGCCCCGAAGGGAACCATCGTGACCGACAAGCCCAGCGTCCTGTTCGTCTGCGTGCACAACGCCGGCCGCTCCCAGATGGCCGCCGGCTGGCTGCGCCACCTCGCCGGCGACACCGTCGAGGTCCGCTCCGCCGGCTCGGCCCCTGCCGACACCGTCAACCCCGCCGCCGTGCAGGCCATGGCCGAGGTCGGCATCGACCTCACCGACCAGACCCCCAAGCTCCTGGAGTACGCCACCGCCGAGTCCTCCGACGTCATCGTCACCATGGGCTGCGGCGACACCTGCCCGGTCTTCCCCGGCAAGCGCTACGAGGACTGGCAGCTCGACGACCCGGCCGGGCAGGGCGTCGAGGCGGTCCGCCCGATCCGCGACGAGATCCGGGCCCGGGTGGAGCAGCTCCTCGCCGACCTGCGACCGGCAGGCTGACCCCGGCCACGGTGGGTTAGAGTCCGACCGCATGGAAGGCACCACGCTGCGCACCGCCCGGCTGGCACTCCGCCCGGTCCGGGACGAGGACGTCGACCGGATCCTCGAATACCGCAACCTGCCGGAGGTCACCTACTGGCTGCTGCGTACCGAGGTGGAGCCGGTGGCCTTCCGGGCGGCGTGGCGACGCGCGGCGGCGGACCCCGACGACCACAGCGTGGCGGTCACCCTGGCCGGCCTGGTGATCGGCACGGTCTCGCTCGACGTGGTGGACGGGATGGGCCAGCCGGGCATGCCGGCACGCACGGAGGCGCAGCTCGGCTACATCTTCGACCCGGCCCACGGCGGCCAGGGCTACGCCACCGAGGCGGTCGCCGCGATGGTGGCCCACGCGTTCACCGGGCTGGGCGTCCGCCGGATCACCGCCGGCTGCTTCGCCGACAACCTCGCCTCGGTGCGGGTGCTGGAAAAGGTCGGGATGCGTCGGGAGCAGCACGGCGTCGGCGATTCCTGGCACGCCGAACGGGGCTGGGTGGACGGTTACACCTACGCCCTGCACGCCGACACCTGGCGCGCAACGCCCCGATAGACAGGGATCACGGCGACTGCGGGGGCCTGGCCTTCTGCGGGTAGATCGTCTCGTGGCGGGCCAGCATAGCGACGAACTCACCGATCTTCCGCTCGCGGGTCTGCGCCCGTTTCAGCGCGTTGAGTCGGTGAATGAGCGCGAACCGGTTGGCGCTGGTGAGCACGTCGAACATGGCCTGGGCGGCCGGGTCGGCCGCGATGGCCGCGAGCAGGTCGGCCGGCACCTGGGCCTCCGACGGCGGGGCGTAGGCGGCCGCCCACCGCCCGTCCGCCTTCGCGGCCTCCACCGCGGCGCGGCCCGAGGGCTGCATCCGCCCCTGCTCCTCCAGCCGGGCCACATGGGCGACGTTGCGTTGCGACCACGAACTACGCGCCCGGCGAGGAGTGAACCGGATCCAGGAACTCTGCTCGTCCCGCTTGCGGGCCTGGCCGTCGATCCAGCCGAAGCACAGGCCCTCGTCGACCGCCTGCTGCCAGGTCAGCGTGGTGACCGTGCCGCCCTTGCGGGTCAGGGCGAGCCAGACGCCCGGCGAGGTGGCGTGGTGGACCGACAACCAGGCACGCAGCGCGTCCGCGTCGGCGACGATCAACTCATCCAGTTCGGCGCTCACCATGAGGGCAGGCTAGCCGCCACGGGTGACAGACCCGCCCGGGTCGGGACCGACCCGGGCGTCCGTCGGCACCACCGGGACCGCCACGTCGACCGCCCGGCGGACCGGTTCGCCGGCCGGCGTGCCCAGGCCACGAGCAGGCGCAGGCCCAGCTCTGCGGTGTCGAGCCGGACGAGGTCGCGGTTGCGCTCCGCCCACCGCCCCGAAGCGAGGTCCTCCCGCAGCAACCGGACGGCCCGCCGTTCGGCCTGCGGCCCGACCCTGGTCCGGCCAGTGGTGGACGGTGCTGACCGCCATCGCGGCGTCGAAGGATCGGTCCTCGAACGGCAGCCGCTCGGCGGCGGCCACGCACTGCGCCGCACCCACGGGACGCTGCGCCCGCATCACCGCCGACGGTTCCACCGCCGTGACCGCACGGTCGGGTGGCTCGTAGCAACCGGTGCCGGCCCCGACGTTCAGCACCGTCCGGGCGTCTCCCAGGGCGGCCCAGAGGCGCGCGGCGATCCGGGGTTCGGTGCGCCGCGTCGCCGGGCAGGCGGTTTCGATGGTGTCGTACACCTGCGCGCCGGACCCGCGCAGTTGTTCCTCCGGTGTCGTCGGAATCCCCATCGCCCGCGCCTCCAGTCTGATGTGGAACGGGTACGGCCGCTCCGGCGACGGAGGGCCGTACCCGTTCGTTCACTCGTTAGTCGGGCTTGCGGAGGTCGTCGCGTCGGCCGGTCAGGCCACGGTGCAGGGGATGCCGTTGAGGGTGAAGGCGGTCGGTTCGGCGGTGTTGCCGGTGTGGTTGGCCTGGAAGCCGATCTCGACGGTGGCACCGGGGGCGAGCGTGCCGTTGTAACTGACGTTGCGGGCGCTCACCTGGCCGCTGGTGGGCGAGATGGTGGCGTTCCAGGCAGAAGTGACGGACTGGCCCGACGGCAGGGTGAAGGCCAACGTCCAGCCGTCGATCGTCGAGGTGCCGGTGTTGGTGATGGCGATGTTGGCGGTGAAGCCGGAGGCCCAGGTGCTCATCGTGTAGGTGACCCGGGGGCCGGTCCCACCACCGGGCGTGGACGTGGGAGTGGGCGTCGGGGTGGGGGTGGGGGTCGGAGTGGGCGTGGAGGTGATGGTGGGCGTGGGGGTCGGCGTGGTGCCGCCCACGCTGGTCACGAAGGTCATGATGCTGCGCGCGGGAAGGGTGACGGTGAGGGAGCCGTTCGACATGGTGAGCGCGCTCTGCGGCGCGACGGTCCGGCTCCCGTCGGTCAGCCAGTTCGAGACGCTACTGGACCCGGTGGTGCCCGACAGGGTGAACTGCTGGCTCACCGACGAGGTGTTCTTGTTGACCGCGACGATGACCACGGTGTTCCCACCCCGGTACGCCGAGACGTAGACGTTCGACGCCGGGTTCGCCGTCGCGTCGACCCGCACGTAGCCGGGGCGGACGAACCTGGCGAAGTGCGCCATCATGGCACCGCGCTTGCTGATCTGGCCGTCCTCGCGCATCGGGCCGTAGCTGCGCCGCAGGTACCACCAGACGTACGCCTGGAACTCGGCGTCCACCATGGCGCGGTGGATGTGCTCCCCCACGTCGAGCGCCTCGGGCCAGGCGTCGCCCGAGTTGGCGTTGCTGTTGGGGTAGTAGACCTCGGTCATCCAGAGTTCCTTGCCCGCCCCCTTCTGCTTGAACAGCGGGTACGGGAAGTTGGAGTACGAGGTGCCGTAGAGGTGGGCCCCGATGATGTCCACGTTGGCCAGCGCGGTGGCGTCGTTGAGGATCGGGTCCGACATCGACTTGACGTACTGGAAAGACTCCGGTGCCATGACCCGGGTGCTGATCACCCCGGAGTTCTCCTTGAGGAACTTGATGATCTCGGCGGAGGTCCACCACGTCCAGTCGTGCGCGTAGTCGGGCTCGTTCTGCACCGAGATGGCGTAGAGGTTGACCCCGTTGTTGCGCATGTACACGGTGAAGTCGTTCAGGTGCTGGGCGTAGGCACCGTAGGAGCTGGCCCGGAGCCGCTTCGCGTTGGTCTGGCTGCCCCGGGTGAAGGTCTCGATCATGCTGGCCGGGGGGTTCCACGGCGACGCGAAGACGGTCGCCCCGAGTTCGACTGCCCGCTTCGCCGTGGCCAGGTCACGACCGAAGTCCGCCTGGCTCTCACCGACGGGAATCCGCAGGATGGAGAAGCCCAGTCGACCCTCGCCGGTGCCGAACGCCGTGTCCCGCTGGGCGGCGGTCAGGTCGCCGATCCAGGCGGCGTGCGCCATCGCGCCGAACCCCTTGATCGTCTGCCGCGATGCCGACGGGTTGATGCTCGCCGGTGCGGCCGAGGCCTCCGTGGCCCCCAGGGCCGCCGTGGCCGCCGCCACCGGCAGGGCCCCCAGCGTGGTCAGGACGACTCTGCGGCTCAACGGCTTTCGCTCGCCGCTCACCGGCCCCATCTGATCCTGCGTCATGTCTTCCGTCCTCCTGGTGGTGGTGGTGATACGCGCCTTCCCGGTCCCATCGACCCGGTCGGCACCGAATCTGCTGCGTCGCCACGGGGTGACCTCGACCTCACCGTCGGCATTTCGACAGCACATATCGATTGTGATAATTGTGAACGTTAACGGCCGGAGTTTAGTTTCCCCTTCCGGAGGGGTCAAGCATGCGCGGGCGGCACCAACGGGCCGCACCTTTCCGGGCGGCATCCCGATCGTGGCGCACCGCCACGGGGTGCGCGGCGACCGTGCGCAACCGTCCGGAACGGTGCGCCGCCCGGCGGTTGCTAGCGTGATCATCATGGCTGAGCTGGAAGATCTGGTCCTGACCCCCGACGAGCGAGCCCGGGGGGTCCGGGTCGACAGCGTGATGTTCGGGATGGACTGGACCGGCGAGGAGCACCCCGGCCAGTTGGCCGCGTTCGTGGCCGGCCGGGTACGGGCCTTCGGGGCGGAGCCCACAGACGTCGACACCACCGTCGTCTACCAGGCCGCCGAGGCCGACCCGACGCTACGCCGCGGTGACTTCCCGATCCGCCAGCTCGACCACCTGGCCGGCGTGCTGGCACATCTCGGCTGCACACTCGCGGTGTGGGACAACGGCACCGACACCTACGAGATACTGGTCGCGCTGACCGGCGGGGATGAGTTGACCGGGTTGACCCACCAGGGCCTCCCGGTGCGGGCCTGGGGCGAGGCAGCCGAGGAGACCTTCGTCAGCCTGGACTGCCCGAACTGCGCGGAGATGCTGTTCTGGCAACTGTCGGCGACCCAGACCATGGCCGACGAACGCTGCGACTGTGGCACCGTGTTGTTCGACGCCAACGGCCGCCCACTGCCCCACGTCACGCTCCACGACTGAGTTCCCGGCACCTTCGAACAACCAGTGGACAACTGGCATCGACGACCCGGAGCGGCTACCCAGGATGTCGCCCGAACACCCGGCAGAACGGGTGGCCGGCAAAATCTGCGAAGACCGGTATCGGCCTCGATTTCGCCCCGACAGACGGCTGGCCCCCATGAAATGATCTGATGTTCCGCCGTGTCGCCATCATCGACGCGAATGTTCAGATGCAACCGTTGGGGATGGCGCGATTCGGGCCAGTCCGGCGCACGGTAGTGCGCGACGCGGGGGAACGCCAACTGGCGCTGGCCCGGCCCGGTCACCGATGACGACCCCGGCGTCGCTGTCCTCGTTGATGCGCATGCCAGGACCGCAGCGCAGAACGCGGCGAACGCCCTGGGATCGGGGCAGTCGAGCACCGTCTCTCCAAACGTCCGATCACGTGTCGACTCTGGCACCGCCTGCCGGCCGGGCCGCACAAAGCGCTAGGTCACTCTCCATGCCGGCGGCGTACCCTACTGGCGCATCCCGGCTTGAGGGCGGTGGTGGGTGAGGTCGCGCCGTGGGCTGTCCGCTAGCCGCAGCCGGCCGATGGCTTCGGTCAGGCTCGCTTGCGGCGCGCGATCTCGTCAGAGAGCTGCTGCACACGGGCGGGGTCCGCGTCCCGGGCAAGGGCGACGTAGTGGTCCATGACGGCCGGCCGGTAGCGCACGGGCAACGTCTGTCCCGGGGCGAGTCGGGTGAGCTCGGTGATCGTGAGGGCTTCGTCTGCGACACCGCGGAACGAGATGCCGTCGGCGGTCTCCACGTCGAACATCAGGACCACGCGAGGGTTGCTGTTCACCTCCCGCCAGTCGACGAGAACACCGAGCGCAAGCGCCCCCGTACG